>DASUBD010000383.1:0-5240 GCA_035763445.1 Candidatus Angelobacter sp. | reverse complement strand
GTCGGGTGGGACTATGTCCAGCAGGACACAGGGGATTCCTGCATTGGCAAAATGTGCGGCAATGCGCGCGCCCATGGTGCCGGCGCCTAACACAGCCACTTTATTGATCCGTTGGAGCGCCGTTTTCGCGCCTTTCCCGTTCGGCTGAACGCTCGTGGAACCGCGGGGGACCGGTAAGGGAGTAGAAACCGCAGATTGGCTCATGAGAGCGACTCCTGTGGGGGGATAAAAACGACAAGAAGGCGAATCTCAAAACGCCCAGCATAATAGCAGTTCTTATCTTCTGGTTTTTGATCAGTGGCGACGCTTGAGTTCGTGGACAAACCTGTTCTCCAAACTATCTTGCGTTCGGGGGAAGGCGCATGTCAAAGCGGAAAGAACGAGTGAATAAAATGACGGACTTGCAGCCTTGATGAACGCCTATCATTGTAATGAATGAACATTCATTCAGTCAAGAACTTCTTTATACTTCCCCTTTATTTTATTCGACTTGCGGCCTGATTTGTCAGCAATGCAGGTCAAAAATCCTCAGGATGCGCTTCCAGATATTTCAGCGCTGCTGTCGCCATCTTTTTTTCCCCGGGGTAGGTCAGCTTTTGTGCTGCTTCCTCCAGCGGCATCCACCACGCCCGGCGCACTTCGTGCTGCATCTCTGGCTTTATATCCCCGATCTGGCCTGACTGATATTTCATCAGAAAGAAGCTCACCACCTTGAAGATGCGGGCGTTATCTGACCACTTCCGCAGGTAAACATATTTAATATCAGCCAGTTTCGTAATCGGGCGAGCGCGCAGACCGGTTTCTTCCCACACCTCGCGAACCGCTGTATCGACCGGTTTTTCCCCCGAATCAATATTTCCTTTGGGCAGCGCCACCGTATGTTTGCGATCCTCAGGTTCGCCATCGCGACCGGGTTCAATGACTGCTGCCCACCATTGATTTCGCATTTGGCGCAACACCAGGGCGCCGGCTGAGAATTCGCGCAACATGGAAAAAGTATGAACCCTAGCATTCTATTGCAAGCCAATGAGATACAAACGCGTTTCAAAAAGGATCAACTTTCCTCACCCAAAAAAGTTACTGAGGTTACCCATTACCGCCGCTGCGGCAGCCCAAAATGGAATGGAAATCACGCAAATTTGCGCCACAATAAATGGAACTAATAGATCACTGCATCGTTTAATTTGGTTGGGTGCATCCTACAATGTGTGCTGGACGGAACGGCCCCCTGCGGCCTTTTGAGCGCTCGGGGTGACGGCGCCAAGGGAGTTTTGGTGAAAAATCCGATAAGAGCAATTGTTCAGTCAGTAAGGGCGTTCGGACGCGAACTGACCCGCCCGATTCCTCCATTAACTCCCGTTCCTGAACCTTCTCGCAGGCCCAAACTCGGCCTGGCCCTTGGTGGCGGCTTCGCCCGCGGATTGGCCCACATTGGCGTCTTCAAGGTGCTGGAAGAAGAGCATATCCCCATTGATTTTCTCGCCGGAACCAGCGTGGGCTCGGTAGTAGGAGCGGGATATGCCAGCGGTATTTCAGCCAAAGAACTGGAAGAAATCGCCCACCTGGTGCGCTTCAAGGACTTCTCGCGCTGGACCTTCTCCCGTTTTGGGCTTTTCAGCAACGATAAGATGTCCATATTCTTAGGCAAGATCCTCCGCTGCAAAACCTTTGAAGAGCTTAAAATCCCTCTCGCGGTTGCCGCCACTGACATCATTACGGGCGATGCCGCCGTCTTTACCACCGGCGATCTGGTAAATCCCGTGCGTGCAAGCTGTGCTTACCCAGGGATGTTTCAACCTGTACAAATCGGTTCCCAGCTCCTGGTGGATGGACTCCTCGCTCATGCCGTTCCCGCCATGCCCTTGCGTGAAATGGGGGCTGAGCGAGTCCTTTCCGTTCATCTTGCCGCTCACTGGGTAAAGCCGCGCGGCCCGCGTCACGTCTTTGATGTCATCGGCCAGTGCTTTTCCATTGCCCAGGACAGGATGTGCGGTCCGTGGCGTGCCGCGTCTGATCTTGTGCTGGAACCAGAGATCGGCGACTTTGGCTACGACGACTTTGCCCGCGCCGCAGACCTGATTCGTGCCGGTGAAGTTGCTTGCCGCGCTGCGATGCCCACCATCCGCGAGTGGTTCCCATCCATGCAAACGCAACAAATCGCGCAAGCGCCAGCTGCCACAACGGTTCCAGTGACGGTCAAGAGCTAGTTTTCGCCAACTTATCCACGGTATTTACCGGACACGCTGTATCAGGCCACTTCTATAGCAGTTCAAAGCAGAAGCGCCCTAGTTGCTCACCTTCAGGCGAATAAATTTCCAGCATGAAGCGGTCAGTCACGGGACGCTCTCCAATATCAAAGCTCACGCGGAAAACACGCTCATCATAAGGAATGTCCGCGGGAACGCCGATCATCCTCACAGACTCCGGCTTGAGTTCCTTCGAAACCAGCGCGTCGTAGTCGCGCAGCCTGAATTTGAGGCCTAGAAGCAGATTCGCAGGATCCTGCGTATAGGCGAGCGAAGCGCTCGGTGGATCAATCACGGTTTTACGCAGAGAAGCCGTGATGCGAAAGCTGAAATGGCGGGGAAAGCGCTGCATTGTGTTCCCGTCGGGCAGCACGATTCTTGAATCAAGTCCTTTTGAGACCTGCCGCGCGCCTTTGATCTCCGGACACTCAATTAACCCGAGCAATGAAACCACTGCGCCTGAGGGCTGCAATCGAATCACCTGATATCCGGCTGGAATTACGCCGCGCAGGCTTGGCGCAATGTCAACTGCAGAATTCGGCCACACGGGAACCGCCAGCAGCGCAAACGCCAGCAGCGCCGCTGTAAGCTTGTTCAAACGCTCGGTGCTCATAACTCTTCCCTGCCTTACATGTGTTTGTGGCGCAATTTGGACGGTCCGTGATACACAAGAACTGCCATCAATTAAGAAAACCGGGAGACCAAAGAAGATGCCTCGCTTGCTCTGTTTTACCGCCCACCCTGACGACGAAGCCGGCGGTTTTGGCGGTACCCTGCTCCACTACGCTGAACGTGGAGTAGAAACTCACGTCATCTGTCTCACGCCCGGCCAGGCCGCCACCCATCGCGGAGGAGCAAAGTCAGACGCGGAACTTTCCGCCGCCCGTCGCCTGGAATTCGCCGCATCCTGCAAGCTTTTGCAGGTCGCCCGGGGAACGGTGCTGGACTATCCTGACGCCAAACTTGACCAGCAGAACTTCCATTCCACCGTTGCTGAGCTCACCCGGCACGTCCGCGAACTGAAACCGGACGTAATCATGACCATGGGCCCTGAAGGCGCAATTACCGCGCATCCTGACCACTCCATGGTTTCCATCTTTGCGACTATGGCATTCCACTGGGCCGCACGCACCAACCGCTTTCCTGAACAGCTGCAGAACGGGCTGACGGCTCATCAAACCAAAAAGCTTTATTACGGCACGGCCCTGTTCACCATGCCCGACCGCCAGCCAGTCTCATTGCCACCATCTTCCACCATCATTGAGCTTGCGCCGCATGAGCTGGAAACCAAGATCGCTGCTTTCAAATGCCACACCTCACAAGCGCCACTCTTCGGATTTTTTGAAGAAACAGTTCGTCGCCGCGGCCGGCTGGAACTCTTTGCCCTTGCCGCTTCGTCCCAGCCCCGAAAAGTCGAAACAGAGACTGATTTGTTCGCAGGAATAACTGGCTGGCATTCAGGTATCCCCCTCTGAAATCCCGAACCTGCGACTGCATTGAAGCCTGCGCTGACTAAAAACTCGAGGAGCAGGTGAGGGATCCCTATCAGTATCCACGCCTCCGACTCGTAGACATTGAGCCAATCTCGCAGAGAGTCAAAAGGAATAGCGATCCCTCGCTTCGCTCGGGACTTCAGAACAAAGCCGAATTGCTGATTGCTACTTCGCCACCGGTTTCACAATTTCACTCAACACATCCGGCTTTGATTCATCCCGCACCAGATGCGCATACCTCTCTCCATCGTGATAATCAACCGCATGGACTTTATAAAAATCTCCGTTTGAAACCAGCAGTTCCAGCGGCGTTTTACTGGTTTTGCTCTCCGCCAGAAAATCACGCAGGATGTCCGGCGTGTACTTGCGGCCGTTCACCGCCAGCACAATTGATCCCGGAGCAATTCCCGCTTTCCATGCCGGGCTGTTCATAATCACATCACGGATTTCGCCCTTGTCGTTCAGAGCGAGCCCAATTGAGAATCTTGCGTCCACTTCATTGCGTGTCTTCTCCATCGCTTTGGTGAATTCGCTGGGATGCTCGTCATAAACCAGCTTCCATCCACCATTGATAATGCCGCCCAGAGGCGCTCCTGGCCCGTATGAATCAAGCCGGTCGCGCAGGAATTTGGTCCACTCATAAGGCAGCACCTGATTCAGCGCTTTGACCAGATCTTCAAACGTATACGGCACGATGTCCGGCCGCGTATTTTGCCCGCCATGGAACAGATGGCAGAAGTCGTTCAAAGACTTCTGGCCATGCGTTTGCTGGCGGATCACCGTATCTGCTTCCAGCCAGATGAGGAATCCTTCAGGGTAGTAGTCCACGCTTCTGCGCCAGCTTTCGAATTCGTCCGGCGCACCGTAGAGAAGCTGCGCGGCATCCGCTGTGTCCTGCAGCGGACGCCAGCTTCGTCCCGGTGTATGGTCAAGCGCGGCTGCGGCTTCGGCGGCTTCGTCAAGAAATTCCTGCTTGGTCCACAGTCCGCTGCGCGCTGCAAGAATGTACCCGAGATAATCCGTCAATCCTTCATACACCCACAACAGGTCGCCCTTCATCGGGTCCTGATAATTGGGAGTGGCCAGCCCGGCAGGCCGCCGGTATTTGCCGTTCCACGAATGCGTCATCTCATGCGGCAGCAGACCGCCGGCGAGCCAGCGCATATCATCATCAATCATGGTGCGCTCAGCCACGCGATCATCGCTCGACTGGTGGTGTTCCAGCCCAAAGTGAGCCGTGTGATCGCTCAGTGTCAGCAGAAAGTCATAATGCAAATAGTGTCTTGCGCCAAAAAGCGCGCCGGTTTCAACCACCAGGTTCTTGTACTCGTCGATCGTCTCCTGCGGCATGGCCAGCGCAGCTTCGCTGTCAGCTGCAATATCGATGTAGTGCTCAATCGGCCCTGGTGAAAGCTGTATCCGCCGGAAGTGCGCGCCGGAGAGCACCGGCGAATCCACCAGCATGGTCAACGATACCGGCTTAAAACTGATTTCTCCGGAC
>DASUBD010000382.1:0-5138 GCA_035763445.1 Candidatus Angelobacter sp. | reverse complement strand
CAGTCTGTAGCCTGTCCAGCGGCACTCTGGTCCCAATTTCCATCGTACCGTCTGCGATCGGCAGCGTGTCATCAAATATCTGATCGTTCGTGAAGTTGCGCATGGAAAAATTGTCCAGCCACTTCAATGGACAAGGCTGATGACTGCGTTCATCGCCATAGCTCACGCTGATTTTTTTGGCATACATGCGAGACATTATCCTCAACTGTTGGGCGCGGCCTCATTCCTGGCCGTTTGGTTACCCTTGCCCGATATTAACTAATCCGATACTCAAGTGGTTTGCAACATTTGGTTCACAAGGTAAGGATTTTATTCGGGAGAAATCCATAAAAGTTGAGATTGCATCTGAATTCCGGGAGAGTTCGTGCCAGCCCAGTACGACGATCTACAGGCACAAAAATGGCAGTTTTGTCCCACTTTGGCATAAAAAATTCCTAATTTTCCGGGGCCATGATCTTCAGTAACCAGCAAAACTGCAACGGATGGCGCATCCTAAGCACCATATAGATGTGAAAGAGGTCTGACCCCCAAAATGGAAACCCAGAATCAGGACGGCACTCATCGCGACATTAGCGAGTTAGTAAACCAATTGAAAGAGCTCACTACTGAACTCACTCAGGTACACAATGAACTTTATTGGCTCGCGATGCAGACCCAGGATGCCAGAGGGAAAGACACGCCTGCAGAACTGAATGTGAATCTCCTCTCTGAGCTTAAAGGCGCAGTGGACAATATGCGCCTCCTGTTATGGAAGTACATTGAAACCGCTTCAGTTCTGGATCCTCAAATCGTGCAGGAAGGGTTGGAAACACAGCGGCTCCGTCGCGTGACGGAGTTCCTGCAACTGCTGCGTGACCGCCTTGGCCACCTTCCCAATGAACAGCCAGTTTCGTTCATCGAGCGAATCAGCGCCGCCGTGAAAGAAAAAATCAAAGATCCGAGAGCGGCGTAAAAGCTTTTCAATCCAAAACCAAAACTGACGCTCCTTTGCGTGGGCGAATGAGTGCTTTCTTATTGCGCGAGTGTACTCGCTTGTACAGGAGGGAAATTCTTTTATTTTTCAGCTGAAGATGGGGGTTTGCAATGCGGCCAATACCTCGTGCGCCGCTCTCTTGCCCGAACCCAGTGCGCCGTGGACTGTGCCATTGTGGCCTTCTATGTTAGTTGCTTCGCCTGCGAAGAACAGCGTTCCTTTAATTGGTTCTGCCAGCGATTGCGGTGCTCCCATTCCGTTCTTCACGATATAACTATAAGCACCTTGCGAGCAGGAATCTGCCTGCCAGTCATGCACAAAGCCGCGTTCGAGATGGCCGCGTAGTTCCGTCTGCTCGAGTTCCAGAATTCCGGCGAGAGAATCTAACGCGGCGCGCATTAGTTCTCCATTGCTTTTTCCGACCAGCCCTTGCGCATGTCTTCCCGCCGCCCAGCCGGTAAGTATGGGATAAGACAAAGGATTGCTCGTCCACCACGTGGGAAAGTTGGGGTCATCTGTAAACAGGAAGCTCAGATCACGCATCTCCGGGGCTGCCTCCCAGAACCTGCTCCGAAAAGAAAGACTCACACGTATCACGGGTCCCATGGCCAACGACGCCATGGCCGCATTCTTTGTTTCCGGAAGCTCAGGAATAAAACGGACATCGCCTGATTTGAGGACCCCCAGCGGCAACGTGATCACCGCGCAAGGTGCGATGAACTCGCTTCCGGCAGAGCTGATCTTCACTCTTCCACTTTCCCAAAGAACTTCGGAAACAGGCCTCTTCAAAAGAATTTTGCAGCGCTGGTCATCCAGCGTTTCAGTGACTGAGTTGATCAGCAGGTTATATCCGTGACGGACACGAAAAGAGGTCTCGCCATCAATAGCTTCTTCCGCTCGAGTCGTGTGAATAAGCCAGTGCACACTCACACGATCAGGATCTGCGGCGTGAAAGCCTTCCACAAAATCCAGCGCCAGCTGCTTGGTCTCAGCGCTGTATCGAGTGCGCTCAATATATTGTTTGAATGACTGATCCGGTTCTGTTGCGGGCATGTGGTCGAACAGGTGATTGACTTCCGCCATCACATGGCCGGAATCACCCCAGACTCCATTTCTCTTCCGGCGCATCTCGCCCGCAACTTCTGCAATTTCCAGTCGCGTCCTGCTGATGAACTCGAAAATATCCGGTGATCGGCCATGAACGAATTCGGCCCCCAGCTCCACCGGGAACCCAAGGCTATGGTCCGTGTAGATGCGTCCACCAATGCGACCGCGCGCTTCCAGCACAAGCACCTTGAGTCCAGCGGATGAAAGTTCGCGCGCGGCCACAAGTCCGGCCGCCCCGGCGCCAATCACAATAACGTCTGCATTATTGGTCATTCCGCAAGGCTGCGCTAACCTGGTTCTTAGGAGAAGAGATACTGGGCATGGGATAGACGCCCAGCGATCGGGCTGCGCCGATATCAACCGTAAGAACTTCGTTCGTGGGAGTGTTCTTGAACCAGCCTTGAGCTCGCCTGACTGCTTCCAGAAACGTTCCTTCAGGCAGCACGGTCAGATCCACATATAAAACATGCTGTGATTCGGGCGCCAGCTTCACGCCCACAAAGGCGTGGCCCGGCACAATCACAATCACCGGCTGCATACCCAAATTCTCCATGGCAGAGGCAAAGACCACGCTTACATCAATGCAGTTGGCATTGCTGAGATTGAGTGTCTCATGCGGGAGGCGAATGCGCTGTGTCTCGCCCGGATAGTTCCCAAAGGTATAAATGCTGCTCACGTAACTCAGGTGAGATTTCTTGAGCGCAGTGAACACCGCCCGTGCCTGCGCCCTGACATCTCTCTCGAGGTTGTGGCCCGGGACCTGGTTATATCCGCGAAGGCGGCCACCAGGAATGATTCTCTCCGCGCGTGATACCAGTTGCAGCACTGCATCATCATGCGGTGTCACCCAGCGTGCCACGAGTTGTGCGTTGGAAAATTTCCGGCCCCAGTAAAGGTCTGATGCGCCATGGATGAACACCGGACGCTGCTGGGCAAAGGTGTGGCCGCTCCCCGGATCTTTCACCTCAACGTCCAGCATGGCCTGGCGAATCTCACCATTCTGGTACGCGTTGCCTAGCAGTTCAGGATCAAGGTTGAAAGTACGCACCTCGTTGGGGCCAATCACGGCAGTTTGCCGTAATTCGGCGCTCCACCCCTCCACCTGTGCGGTGATGATCTGAAGGACCGGCTTGGAAGCAGTGTTGGCAATGTTCAACACTGCCACAGGCCAGTAATCAACAGCCCTGGCTCCGGCAAGCGCGGGGAAGATCTCGCCGCGTCCGGGAAGATTCAGGTTGTAATGTACCTGCAGCGGTGACGCTGGCGAGCTTGCGGGCTTCATCTTGGCCGGCAACCCAGGTTCGGCGATGGGTGTAAGCGCCAGCCTGTGTACAAAAAAATATCCCCAGCCCAGCGTTCCTGCGAGCCCGAACGTCGTCGTCATAAAGACGCTCGCAAGCATACGCGCAGCTTTGGCAGAAAGCCCGGAGAAAAGCATTACTTAAGTTGGGTGATAGACAGAGCTGACAGGTTGCAAAATCTTTGGCCTGCGTTATGACAGAATCCTAATCCCTTGATTAAGCAGCAAATCGCAGCCTTACTTTTTTGGCTGCTGTTTCTGCACCAGGGGCGATGATCTCCAGAATTCCGGATCATCCGCCAGCCACTCTCCGGCGGGATTGCTCATGCCCGGCCTTACGGAAAAGACAAGCGTTTGTGTGGTCATGACAGATTGCGCCAGCAACTCACGCAAGCGGCCACGCACATTTGCATCCAGGTCGTCATAATCCAGCAGCCCGTCAAGCGCTTCAGCAGCAGCACTGAAGCTGGTATAGGGCGACAGTGTGATAAAGGTGCGCTCCGGCATTCCAGAAAGTACCTGATATACCGCGCGGCTGTCCGCAGTCTCGGCCCGTTCACGAGCATTGCGGAGCAGGCGCTGGCTATCCTCATATTCCCGCTCATGTCCGGCAAGAACTGTGACCACAGAGATGGTGAAGAAGCGGGTTCTCGGCGGCATCAAGCCAGTATTGCGGGAGAGATCATCGCGATAACGCAGTAGAACTGTGTGCGGATCGGAAACCAGATTGGTCTTGGTTTCCATCAGGCGGCCCAGGTCGGCATCCAGGGCGGCATTGCGCAAAAACGGCTCGTCACTGCGCTCCATCGAGGCATAAGAATCGAATCCTGAAACGAACCACACCTCCTGTGGTCCGCTCCGGGCCTCAATCGCCAGATACGGCCACAAGCTCCCTCGGGCACTGGTTGCTGCCACTTCGTTTTCAAGACGTGTGTACTCGGGCATCTTTCCCGGTCTCACCGTGTCCACATAAATCTGAAGAATGCCGGGTGGCGGCAATACTGCCTGTTGGGCGAATGCAGGCAGTGCAAGACACACGAGTAACAAAGTGAAAAATGCTGGGCGCATAGCGCACATTTAAGCAAACAGAGTTGCTGGTTGTCACCAAAGAAAACCGTTGGCGCAGTGCCTTCAGTGAGAGTACTTCAGGTGGAAGGTGCCGTGGCGCCGGCAGAAATGAAACAAAGTTCAGACCAGTTCGGTCATTTTTCTTTCGTTGAGGTATTTCACAATCTTGCCCACATCCTGAGAGTGTTCACGCGTGGTAACCAGGATTGCATCCTCAGTTTCCACCACAACCAGGTTGTCTACGCCTACAGCAGCCACGAATTTGTCCGGGGCGTAAATATAGTTTCCCGTGGCATTCACGGCGTAAAGATCTTTGCTTTCGACAACGTTGTGGTCTTCCGTCGGCACATGAAGAGCGTGGTGCTCATACAAAGCAGCCCAGGATCCCAGATCGTTCCAGCCAAAATCAGCCCGCAGGCACAGCAGGTTGGAGGAATGCTCGCCTTTGGCCGAACGTGGTTCAAGCACGGCATAATCAATGCTTATGTTCTCGCATTTGGGATAGAGTTCGGCAAAGGTTGATTCAAAATCCTTGCTCCCCCAGGCAGCTGCGATCTTTTCAAGATGAGGCGTGGTCTCAGAGAAATGCTCGCGCAGGGCCTGCGTGAGAGTGCGCGCGCTCCAGATAAACATGCCGCTGTTCCAGTAATAATTCCCGGCGGAAAAAAACTCATCGGCCTTGGCCTGGTT
>DASUBD010000381.1:0-11172 GCA_035763445.1 Candidatus Angelobacter sp. | reverse complement strand
CAGCCGGGCTCCGCACCGTTCCAGGCCCTTGCAATCGAAAGGTGGACGACAGCTCGCAAGTTGGAGCCCCCTGCTTTGCGCAGCGGCAGTCCGGCAGCACTCCATAAGCTGCGCATCGCCATTAAGAAATTTCGTTATCTCGTGGAAAACTTTCTGCCGCAGTACAGAGATGCTTGGGTAGAGACCCTTAAGAAGGCGCAGGACCTGCTGGGGGAGATTCACGATCTCGACCTGCTGATTGAGACTGCCCGAAGCATCTGCGCGTTCGAGCTACCTGATTCGCAAGAGCGGTGGGAGGCTTTGATCCGCAACGAACGCGACTTACGCATGGAGCACTATAAGAAGCTGATGCTGGGCCCGGATTCAGCGTGGCAATTGTGGCGGTCCGGGTTGCCGCGTGGCCGCCAGTCGCGAGTGGCTTCTCTGACACGTCTGCAGGCGTGGTCAGGGTTCCTGGATTCTGATGTTCGCCATACCCGCCGCGTAACGCGCTTTGCCCTTAAACTTTTTGATGGTCTGGTGAACTGCCAGGTGATTAAGGGAGAACACGCCAGATCTCGAGAGCTTTTGCACGCGGCGGCAGTGGTTCACGAAGTAGGGCGAGCGGAGCAGAAGAATGATCACCACAAGAGAACCGAGAAGATGGTGGCCGGCATTAAGCATCTTCCTGGCTGGAGTCGCGGTGAAGTTGAGATCATCGCCCGAATTGCGCGCTACCATCGAGGCGCCCTGCCTGAAAATTCCGTGCTGCGTGACTTTCCTGCCGGGCGTCGAAAGACCGTGCTGCTACTCTCAGGTGTGCTTCGTCTCGCCAACGCACTCGATGCTGACCACAAAGGAAGCATTCGTGGCCTAACGGTTTCCTGTTCAACTGAGTCAGTCCTGATCCGTGCACAAGGGTTTCAACCGCAAAGCGAGATCGCAGAAACCATTGCTGCTGCGCGTTACCTTCTGGAAATGACATGCGGACGCGCAGTGATCGTGAACCCTGCTACGGCGAACGGCCGCCTGTGGCCAGGGTGACCGCCAAAAGGCGAGCTGTTGCCCAGCAAGAAATTACAGGAAGAACTTAAAGTTTTGCTTGATGTCAGTGTCCGGCGGCCAATTTGAGCAGATTGCGGAATTTGTCAATCTGCTCTTTGTCCTCGCGTGTCTGGTTCAGGAATTCCACGCCGTAGTTGTAGCCGCGACGGTGGCGAACAATTCCCGGCGCTCGGACCGGGCTGCTGGAATAAGGTGGAGTGAACTCGATAAAGACCTTGTCTTCGGCTTTAAGTTCCAGGCCGGCGAAGACAAGCATTCCGCCTTCACTGATGTCATTGGCACGTCCCTCGGAAATGCGTGTGCTGTCTTCACGGCAGACGATCAGGCGGATAGGCAGATTCAGGCGATAGCGCTGCCAGCGCCTGAAGATGGCCCGCTCCATAGCGGACTTTGGACCCGGAGTGATTTGTGGCGGCGTGGTGCGCACGCGGGGCTCTGTTGCCATAACTTACAAATCTTAGCCGCAGTTTATGACAGGCGAAAGTTACAGAAGTGTAGAACCGGTCTCAAACCTGTTCGACAAGTCAGCTGTTTTGTGCGCAAGCGCATGGTTAATTAAGCTTTTAAAGAGAGACAAGCTGCACCTGGAGCATTGATCTGAATTTGCAGACAAGTAACTGTAAGTTTTTGAAATTACAGAGGCTTGCAGCTACGGCGTAATGGCGATTGCCCGCAACGGGCTGCCTGATCCGTTTACGATCTTCAAAGGCGCCGCGATCACTACCGCTCCTGTCGGAGGTAGTTGATCAAGGTTGCACAGGCCTGCCAGGCCGAACTTGCCGCTGCCGTGCATTACATAGTGATTGGGGAATGGAGGATCAAAAGTTGCCGCCCTGCCAGCGTCAGTGCCAACAGTTTCCACGCCCACACCCAGAACGTCGCGCTCTTTGGCAAGAAATTCTGAGCACTCTTTCACAAAGCCCGGAGTATGCGGGCCGTCATTTTCTAAGTTAATGTACTGTTTTGGGTCGCTTCGCTTTGACCATCCGGTACGAAGCAGAAACCATGCGCCTGCGGGGATGCGTCCATTCCTGGCTTCCCATTGCTGCACGCGTTCCACGGTGAGCAGAAAATCCGGATCTTTCTGCACATCAGCAGTCACATCCACAACGCAAGCAGGTCCCACAAATTTTCTGGGGCTGATGCGGTCCACGCTGTTCTCCGGCAGATCTTTGCCGCTGACCCAGTGGATGGGAGCGTCAAAGTGGGTGCCGGTGTGCTCGCCGGTTTCAAAACCGTTCCAGTACCAGGCCGGCCCGCGGTCGTCATAGCGGGAGATTTCCCACATGCGGAAAGCGGGCGTGTTCGGCCATTGCGGCGGAAGGGGAAGCAGCGGCGTCTCCGAACTCAATGGTAGCGTCAGATCCACGACGCGCAGCGCGCCGCTGTTCAGTTGTGAAACCAGTTCTGCAAGAGCATTTGCCATGTGAAATTCCTTGTAACGATAAATGACCGTAGCCCGAAATATGAGGTCGCAGGGTGGCAAACATCATATCGCGCCGGTTGCGGTTTCAAAAAATCAGGCGGTCACGTTGTAGTGACCGCCCTTTGAGTCGATTTGTTGCGATGTTGATTAGAAGTTCAGCCGCACCGCGAGCTGGATCTGGCGCGGATTGAATACAGCGCGAGGTGTTCCATAATTCGGGTTCGGGGAGCCTTCCAGGAAGCTCTGCGTAGCCGAACAGCCCTGGGCCGTGGGGTTGAAAGGACAGAAGTCTGCCGCACCGTAGACCGTATTGAAGAAGCGGACATTCACTGTGTTGAAAAGGTTGAAAGCTTCGGCTGTTGTTTCAACGCTCACCTTTTCCGTGGCCTTGAACGTGCGGGCCAACCGCAGATCAATCGACTGGTAGCTGTCTCCCTTGAAAGTATTGCGAGGCTCAAGGCCAACCCGGTCATTGTTCCCAAAGATGTCGCCATTGGCATCAAAGCCGGCAAACTTGGTGAAGTAGTTGGGCGATTGCAGGCTCACAATGGTGCTGACGTGGAAATTGTTGAGGAACGCATTCATGTGCGTCGGCCCGTCGAGGGTGCCATTCAGCACAAAGCGCTGGCCTACGCTGTCAGAAGAGATGGCGCGTTCCGCCTTTAGATTCGCGCTGTCCTGCGGAATCAGAACGAAGCTTGGATTCGGTCCATCATCAATTCCTTTGGACCAGGTATAGCTGATGCCACCGCTGAAGTGGTGGCTCATGCGCTTGTTGTAATCCACCAGCAGACCGTTCCATGCGGAATTCCAGCGTGATGCCGCTTCAAAATATACGGCGTAGAGCGTTGGGAATCCCGGCCCTGCGCTGCGCGAACCTGGAATACCCGGCGCAGCGAAATACGTATTCTTAAGTCCGCTCTGGCCCTGCGAGTTGTGAACTGTCACTTGTGCACTGGGATCGGGTTGGTTCACGTTGAAAAAGCTTCCCAGGTGCACGCCTTTGCTGCGCAGAGCGCTGATGTCAAGAACCGAGTCATCCGTCGGCTGAAGGGTGATGCCGAAGCTCATCTGGATTCCATAGGGTGCGGCGTGGTTCCTGTCGAAACGGGCGATGACTGCGTCGCCGAAGAACCCGCAGCCGGCAATGGTGCCCCCAGGGCAGAAGCTCAAAGGCGCGGCGTCAACATAGGTTCCGGCCAGCATGCTGGTAAGCGCGAACGGCGTGATATTGGGCGCGCTGGCGAAAGCGAACAGGCGCGTTGTGGCGTTCAGATCATTCTCATTGGGACGGCCAGGAAATGTGCCCGTGGTGCCGCCGCAGGAAGGTTCCTGACAGGCCAGTAAGGGCATGGGAATGGTTCCGTGGAATATTCCCGCACCGCCGCGAATCACAACGTTGTATTTGGTTCCCACATGATAGGAGAAGCCCGCTCTGGGGTCGAATTGCTTTGACGGGTTATCCAGCACGTTCGATGGGAAAGTTTCAAACTGGTAGCGCAACCCGTAGTTTAGAGAGAAATCGCCGGTCGGATGCCATGCATGCTGAATATACAATCCGCCGTAATTGTGGCCGATCTCGCCTTGCGCCTGATTGCGGATTGCAGAGGGAATTCTTTGCCCCTGCAGGACTGAAGGATCAAACGTCGGCTCGGTAAACGTTGGCGACTGGAAGCGTTCAAAGAACAACACGGAGGGCGCGCCGGCCTCAAGGCTGAAAGGGCACTGTGTTGCGAACAGGCACGCGAAGTCTGCTTCAAAGGGATAGAACAGCGGGAACGATTCCAGCGTGTTTACATGGCTGAAGTCTCCCCCGAAAGAGATGGTGTTCTTGCCGTGCTCCCAGGTCACGTTGTCCACGATTTCACTCCGGCTTTCCTGATAAAAATCCGGATTGCCGCGGTTGACGCCGGCAGTAAATGTATTGAGCACTTCAAGATGGGGCTGTGTTGTGACCGTGGGAAAGTCAAACGTCCGATGTCCGTATTGGAAACGTGCCTCATTCACCAGGTGTGTTGTCAGGTTAGATGACACGCTGCCGACGATTGACTGATCGCGCAGATTGTTGTCCTTGAATCCTGAGGGCAGATCAAAGCCGTCATTCAGCGGTGAGACATTGGTCAAACGGCCATCGTTGAAGAAGTACCGCACAAAAGCGTAATTCTTATCGTTGAATGAGTGGTCAAGCTTTACCAGGAAGTTGTCATAATCGCTCTTGCGATTGACGTTCAACTGTTCCGTGGGAAGTCCGAAGTTGGCCTTAAATTGGTTGATCTGCGTGAGGTTGGCCAGGATGATGGAGTTATAGAAGGGGTTCTCATTCCTGCGCTGGCCCTCGTAGTTGCCGAAGTAGAATGTTTTGCCTTTGCGGATGGGCCCACCGATGGTGAATCCAAACTGATTCTGTTGCAGCTTGTTCAGTCCCGGCGCGGCCAGTTCGCTTTTGGCGTCCATGGCATCGTTGCGGAAATATTCGTAGATGCTGCCATGGACGTCATTTGTTCCGCTCTTGGTAATAATGTTTACGATTCCGCCCACGGCGCGGCCTGCCTGCACGCTGTAAGTGTTATTGATCACGCGAAATTCACGCACGGCGTCAGTTGAGGGGGTGGTCTTCTGCACGCCGGAAGCAGTGGAGGTATTGTCTGCGCCGTCCACAGCAATGAAGTTGTAATGAATGTTCTGGCCGGCGAATGAAAGCTTGGTGACCGGCTCGATGATCACGTCTGTGCTGCCGGAAGTGGTATCGCCCACAGTGACTCCCGGGGCAAGCAGTGCGAAATCAATGAACTGCCGTCCGTTCACGGGAAGATTTTCAATTTTCTGCTGTTCGATAACGGAGTCAGTAGATGTACGCGTGGGTTCAACCAGAGGCGCCTCTGACGTGACTGTTACATCCTGCTCCACTGTTCCGGGTGCCAGAGAGAAGTCAAGGGTCGCCAGGTCACCGACCGCCAGCGTGAGGACCCGCGTCTGGGACTGAAAGCTGGAAGCCTGTGCGGTGATTTTGTAATTTCCCACCGGAAGGGAAGCGAGCTTGTACTGGCCGCCGTCATCGCTGGTGGCCGTGCGGGAGAAGCCGGTTTCTGTATTTGTCACCGTGACGGTAGCGCTCGGCACGACCGCGCCGGACGTATCTGCAACCCGGCCTTGCAACGACGCTGTAATCGCCTGCCCAAAGGCGAGAGCGCTCGCGAGCAGTAAAACGATCAGGCACACACTACTTCTCAACACACCACGTCTCATAAACTCCTCCGGGGAAGCGAGAACTATATCTCTGTAAACCAGAGTTGGCAAGAAATTTGACATGTAAATTATTTAGACCTAGAATTTTCCCCTTAGGCGGACCTCCGCCTGCGCTTTGACCCCAACGAGGCAGAATGGCCGAACGGCATTTTAAAAAGGAAGTTCAAAGCCTCTACCTGGGAAATGGTCAGGAATTTCGCGGGGAAGGCATCCTCGCCGTCACCAAAGCGCTTCTTCAATCCGGGATTTCTTACGTTGCCGGATATCAGGGTGCTCCCATCTCGCACCTGATGGATGTTCTCACGGACGCCAATGACATCCTCTCGGAACTGGGTGTCCACTTTGAGCACAGTGCTTCGGAAGCAACGGCCGCAGCCACGCTTGCGGCTTCAGTGAACTACCCATTGCGCGGCGCAGTTACATTCAAATCTACGGTTGGAACCAACGTCGCGTCGGACGCGCTGGCAAATCTGGCTTCGGGAGGCGTGACCGGCGGCGCGCTGATCATTGTTGGCGAGGATTACGGGGAAGGCTCCAGTATCATGCAGGAACGCTCCCACGCGTTCGCAATGAAGTCACAGATGTGGCTGCTGGATCCCCGACCCAATCTTCCGTCCATTGTGCAAGCGGTGGAGCAGGGATTTGAGTTATCTGAAGCCAGCAATACGCCAGTGATGCTCGAGTTGCGTATCCGCGCCTGCCACGTGCACGGACGGTTCCTCGCAAAAGAGAACGTAAGGCCGAAATTCAGGCTGAAAGATGCGATTGAAAACCCTGTACGCGACGCCAGCCGCATTGTGCTGCCCCCAGGCAGCTTCCTCCACGAACAGGAAAAAATACAAAAGCGGTGGCCGGCAGCGCAGAAATTTATTCGAGAGCGCCAGCTCAATGAGTTCTTCGGTGATGCGCGCGATATCGGGATCATTCTGCAGGGCGGAATGTACAACAATGTGATTCGCGGACTGGAACTGCTCGGACTTTCGAATCCTTTCGGCGACAGCGCGGTTCCGCTCTATGTCCTGAACGTCACATATCCACTGATCGATGAAGAACTAAATCGGTTTTGCTCAGACAAGCGGGCTGTGCTGGTGGTGGAAGAAGGCCAGCCGGACTTCATCGAACAGAACCTGCACGCGATTCTGCGCAAAGCCGGTCTGCAGACGAAAGTCCACGGCAAAGACATGCTGACCATGGCCGGCGAATACACCGCTGCGGTGATCACCAAAGGACTGCACAAATTCGTCGAAAGCTATGAACCCAACCTGCTGGATCATGCGCATCTCCCAACGCTCGTGAAGCCTTCCCAGAAGCCGGAGGCGCTTCCCATCATTAATGCTGTGCAGCCGCGGCCTCCGTCATTTTGTACCGGATGTCCGGAGCGGCCGATCTTTAGCGCGCTGAAGCTGGTGGAAAGGGAACTGGGGCAGTATCACGTCGCGTCGGACATCGGGTGTCATCTGTTTTCCATTCTGCCGCCGTTCAATATCGGCGCACACACAATGGGCTACGGCCTGGGGTGGGCCAGCGCTGCCGCTTTCAATACTCCTGAGACAAAGAAACGCACCATCAGCTTCATGGGCGATGGAGGTTTCTGGCACAACGGGCTGACCAGCGGTGTGGGGAACGCTGTTTTCAACCAGACCGATAGCGTGCTGGTGGTGGTGGACAACAGTTACACTGCGGCCACCGGTGGACAGGACATACTTTCTTCGCAGGCGCAGAATCCCATCCGTACCACTCGCCAGCCAATTGTCGATGCGGTACGCGGCGTTGGCGTGAAGTGGGTGAAGACCATTACGCACACCTACGACGTAGCTGCTGTCCGTGATGTGTTCAGAGAAGCGCTTACCACAGAAGAGAAAGGTCCCAAGGTGATTGTGGCGCAGAGCGAATGCGCTTTGAATGCACAGCGCCGCGTCAAGCCGCTGACGAAGAAGAAACTGGAGCAGGGAGAGCGCGTGGTTCGTGAGCGCTTCGGCGTGGACCCCGATACCTGCACCGGCGATCACTCTTGTATCCGCCTTTCGGGATGTCCTTCACTCACCATTCAGCCCAGCCCGGATCCGCTACGCAAAGATCCGGTTGCAACCGTGATTGATAGCTGCATCGGCTGTGGACTTTGCGGTGAGGTGGCGCACGCGGCTCGGCTGTGTCCGTCATTTTTCCGCGCAGAGATCATCTCCAATCCAAGTGCGTGGGACAAATTCAAAGGACGCGTGAGAGGCGCGATTATTGGCTGGCTGCAGCGGAGAACAGACCGCCGTCTGGCCGGCATTACCGTCTGAGACGAGCATGGGTATCAGCCAGATATCACAATCCGCAGTTTCCGAGAGACCGGCAGCCACTGCCCGGACGATTAATATCGCCATCCTGGCCATGGGCGGAGAAGGTGGCGGAGTTCTGGCGGACTGGATCGTGGACATGGCTGAGAATTCCGGCTACCTCGCTCAGACGACGTCGGTCCCCGGCGTAGCTCAGCGCACGGGCGCAACAATTTATTACGTGGAGCTGTTTCCGGAAGAGGCATCTCGCGCCTCTGGCAAAGATCCGGTCATGGCCCTCATGCCTGTTCCCGGCGAGGTGGATGTAGTCATCGCCTCTGAGTTGATGGAAGCTGGCCGGGCGATTACACGCGGGCTGGTCACGCCTGATCGCACCACTCTTATCGCTTCTACCAATCGTGTGTATTCGATGACGGAGCGCATCGCGATGGCGGACGGCCGTGTGGATGCTGACAGTCTGCTCAAGGCGGGAAATGCGGCCGCGCGTGTCTTTATTCCACATGATTTCTCACGATTGGCGGAAGAGAGCCGCAGTGTAATCAGCGCGACATTATTTGGTGCGCTTGCAGGCTCAGGTACGCTGCCGTTCAGCCGCAAACAGTTTGAAGAAGCCATTACACGCAGCGGTGTGGCCGTGGAATCCAGCCTGAAGGCGTTCTCGGCTGGTGCGGAAGCTGCAACCAGGCGGGAACCGATTTCAGGCCAGCCAGCCCCCGCAGCAGTTCCCAAGCTTGGTCCAGCGTTGCAGGCAGCGGCCAGCCGAGTGATGCAGAAATTTCCTGCGCCAAGCCATGCCATTCTTTTCGCAGGCATTCAGCGAATGGCTGATTACCAGGACGTAGCCTACGCAGCCGAGTACCTCGACATGCTCGAACCAATTGCAGCCCTTGATCAGCAGCACGGTCGTGGCGACTTTACCCTGTTACGTGAGGCTGGACGATATCTGGCCCTCTGGATGTCTTACGAAGACGCCATTCGCGTGGCGGACCTGAAGACACGCAGGGCACGGTTTGAGCGCGTGGAGAAAGAGGCGCGGGTAAACGAGCGGCAGTTGTTAGAGATCAACGAGTTTCTTTATCCACGGGTTGAAGAATTTACTGACGTTATGCCGGCTGGCTTGGGAGCGTGGGTTATGCGGACTAGCTGGGCAAAGAGTCTGCTGAATCGTCTCGCTGGAAAAGGCAAAGTTCTCAAGACGAGTTCAATGATTGGGTTTTTGCAGCTTTACTGGCTGGCTTCACGGCGCACTGCGCGGCGCAAGACGCTGCGCTTCCAGCGGGAACATCAAAACATCAATCGATGGCTGGCAAGTCTAAAGGAGTTGGCGGTAGTGGATTACGATTTGGCTTGCGAAGTGGCCGAGTGCCCACGGCTGATTAAAGGATACGGTGATACGCATGTGCTCGGAAGCCGCAACTACCAATCGCTGATGCGAGCTCTGCCTGTGCTGCGGCAGAAGAGTGGAGGAGCGGCGCGGCTCAGAGCGCTACGCGAGGCGGCGCTGGCGGATGAAACCGGGAAAAAGCTGGCTGATGCCCTTCAGGAACTGGGAATCCAAGCTGGAGGTGGCGCGTGAGAATCGCTTGCCTCGGTGGCGGACCAGCAGGGCTCTACTTCTCGATCCTTGCCAAGAAAGCAAACCCCACGTGGGACATTACGGTCTTCGAACGTAATCGCCCCACTGACACGTTCGGCTGGGGCATTGTCTTCTCTGACAAAACCATGGACGGGTTCCGCAATGTCGATCCTGAGACCCACGCGGAGATCACGCGCTCCTTCCGACACTGGGACGATATCGATGTTTTTTTCAAAGGCGCCAGGATTGCCTCTGGCGGCCACGGCTTTTGCGGCATTGCGCGGATCAAGCTGCTCAACATCATGCAAAAGCGCGCGTCCAGACTGGGCGTCAAGCTGGTCTACAAAGTCGAAATCACTGATCCTGACGACTATGCCTCGCAATACGATCTGGTGATTGCCTCTGACGGCGCGTCATCCATCACGCGCCGCAAATACGAACATATTTTCAAGCCCAACGTCCAGGCGCGACGCAATCGTTTTGTCTGGCTCGGCAGTCGCAGAAAGCTCGATGCGTTCACTTTCGACTTCCGGGAAACAGAATGGGGCTGGTTCAATCTTCACGCCTACCGTTTTGATAAGGAGTGGTCCACGTTCATCGTTGAGACGCCGGAAAAGAATTGGCTGGCCGCGGGAATGGACAAGATGGAGCAGAAGGAATCCATCGCGCTCTGCGAGAAGATCTTCGCTGAACGGCTGGAAGGTAATCCGCTCGTGTCCAACGCCCGTCACCTGCGTGGCTCCGCCATCTGGCTCAAGTTCAATCGCGTGCTCTGCGAAAAGTGGTTCCACAAAAATATCGTCCTGATCGGCGACGCTGCCCACACAGCACACTTCAGCATCGGTTCCGGCACCAAGCTCGCCATGGAAGATGCCATCGCACTCGCACGCGTGCTCTCGACGCATGACGGTAACATCGAAGACGCCCTGCGCCGCTACCAGGAAGAACGCGAGATTGAAGCGCTGAGACTCCAGAGCGCGGCGCGCAATCGCATGGAATGGTTTGAAGAAGTCGAGCGCTACGTTCATCAGGAGCCCGAGCAGTTTGCTTACGGCTTGCTCACCGGTAGCCAGCGCGTCGGCCACGCAAGCCTCAAGTTGCGCGACTCTAATTACGTTCAGCGCGTGGAAACATGGTTCGCGAGTCGCTGCGGCATCAGCAAACCTCTGCCTCCGATGTTTGCTCCCATCACGGTTCGCAAGCTGACGCTCAAGAACCGCGTGATCGTTTCGCCTATGGCGACGTACATGGCGGAAGAGGGTGTTCCCAATGATTTCCATCTGGTGCATCTGGCATCACGCGCCATGGGCGGAGCAGCGATGGTGGGCACGGAGATGACGTGCGTCTCGCCGGATGCGCGAATAACTCCGGGCTGTCCGGGGATGTGGAATGAGGCGCAGCAGACTGCATGGGCGCGCATTGTGAATTTTGTGCACAACAATACTGACGCGCGGATCGCCATGCAGCTTGGCCACTCCGGGCGCAAGGGATCGACGCGACGCGGGTGGGATGCCATTGACCAGCCGCTGGAAGCGGGGAACTGGTCGCTGGTTTCTGCCTCGTCGTTGCCTTATATCGAAGGTCTCTCACAAATTCCT
>DASUBD010000380.1:0-3124 GCA_035763445.1 Candidatus Angelobacter sp. | reverse complement strand
TTGCCGCTGGCCGCCATTCCGAGTCCGCCCTGGAGGGCCGCAGCCAGATCCGTGATGATGTCGCCGAACATGTTGTTAGTAACGATCACGTCAAACTGCTTTGGGTCGCGAGCCATGTGCATGCAGAGCGCGTCCACGTACATGTGCTGCGTCTGGATATCGGGATAGTCGGCCGCAACCAGCCTGAAGACCCGCTGCCACAGCCCTCCGGCAAAGGTCATCACGTTTGACTTGTCTGACATCAACACCTTTTTGCGGCCTTGTTTGCGCGCCAGCTCAAATGCGTACCGAATTACCCTCTCCACCCCTTTGCGTGTGTTGAAATCCTCCTGTGTGGCTACTTCGTCCGGCGTTCCCTGCTTCAGCACACCACCGGCGTCAACATAGGGGCCTTCAGTGTTTTCCCGGATCACCACAAAGTCCACGTCCGCTGGTTTGACGTTTTTCAGCGGACAGAGCGACTCCTCCAGCAGCTTGACAGGGCGGACGTTGGCGTACAGGTCCATCTTGAAGCGCATGCCCAGCAGGATCTCTTTGGCGTGAATGTTAGTCGGCACACGCGGATCGCCCAGAGCGCCGACGAACACTGCATCGAAGTCGCGCTCCAGCAGCGCGAAGCCGTCTGCCGGGATGGTGGTGCCATCTTTCAGATAACGGTCAGCCGACCAGTCGAATGTGGTGAACTCAACGGCAGCGCCGGTGGCCTCGATCACTTTCAGGGCAGCGGGAATCACTTCTTTGCCGATGCCGTCACCAGGTACCACTGCGATTTGCTTATTGGGCATAACGCAGCAATATAACAAAACGGCTGTTTCCGGAGTCCCGAACCCGCCCACCTTGCGGGTGAGGGAGCCCTATTACCTTCGACGCAGCCTGCATTCACCACTGAAATTTGTTCGGACCATAGCGATCCCTCGCTTCGCTCGGGACTTCGGAAAGTTATAATCGAACGTTTACACCCACGAGGCAGAAGCTAACCGTGTCACTAGAAAAAAAGATCTACGAACTGCGGCAGCAGAAGCTGCGCCAGATTGAAGCACTGGGACAGCAGGCGTACCCGCATAAATTCGCGTTCACCCACCCCATCCCACAGATTCTGGCAGACTTTGGCCATAACAGCGCGGAAGAGCTGGAAAAAGGCCGAGTGAACGTGAAGGTCGCGGGCCGGATCATCGCCGTGCGCCTGATGGGCAAAGCAGGTTTTGCGCACCTGCAGCAGGGCGGACAGAAGCTGCAGATTTACGTGAAAAAGGACGCGGTCGGCGAGAAGGCCTTCGAACTCTACAAGCTGCTGGACCTTGGCGATCACATTGGCGTGAGCGGATACCTCTTCCGCACCCGCACCGGAGAGTTAAGCATTCATGTCGAGACCATCACCTTCCTCAGCAAAGACCTGCTGCCGCTGCCAGAAAAATGGCACGGCCTGCAGGACGTGGAGCTGCGCTATCGCCAGCGTTACGTTGATCTGGTCATGAATCAGGATGTACGCGAAGTTTTTGTGAAGCGCAGCAAAATCGTTCAGTCGATCCGGCGTTTCTTTGATGGGCGTGGCTACGTGGAAGTGGAAACACCCATGATGCAGCCGATCGCAGGCGGCGCGGCAGCGCGGCCGTTCATTACGCACCACAATACCCTCGACATCGACCTTTATCTGCGTATTGCGCCGGAACTCTACCTGAAGAGGTTGGTGGTGGGCGGCTTGGAGCGTGTGTACGAAATCAACCGCAACTTCCGCAATGAAGGCATCTCCACGCAGCACAACCCTGAGTTCACCATGCTCGAGTTCTACCAGGCCTACGCCGATTACAAAGACATGATGCAGCTCACTGAGGACTTGCTGGCGCAGGTGGCGCAGGACGTGAACGGCACAACCAAAACTACTTTCAATGGCCATGAGATTGATTTCGCCAACTGGCAGCGGCTTTCCATGCGCGAAGCAATCATCAAATACTGGCCTGAACAGGCTGCGCCTCGCCCTGAGATGTCGGATTTTGCGACGCAGGAATCTATGGACAAGCTGGTCAGACGCCTCAATGAGAAACATCACCCGCATATGCCCTACGATCCCAAAGATCCTGCAGGAAAGACGATTGCCGCCATGTTTGAGGCTGTGGCAGAGGAGCACCTGATCCAGCCGACAATCCTCTATGACTTTCCGGTTGCCATCTCGCCGCTGTCAAAGAACAAACGCGAAGAACCGGACTGGGTGGAGCGGTTTGAAGTCTTTGTCGGGGGCCTTGAGATCGGCAACGCGTTCAGCGAACTCAATGATCCGGAAGAGCAACGCCGGCGCTTCGAGCAGCAGCTCAAAGAAAAAGAGCGCGGCGACGAAGAAGCGCACGCTATGGATGAAGACTACATACGCGCTCTCTCTTACGGGCTGCCGCCGACCGGCGGAGAGGGAATTGGAATTGACCGGTTGACAATGCTGCTCACCGGTTCGAAATCAATCCGGGACGTAATTTTATTCCCGCTACTGAGGCCGCAGGCCCCGCAGGAGTTGGTGACTGAGGAAGAGAAGTAGATTGTTCTATCTCGATTGGGCTTTTTACTGAAATCCCGAACGAAGTGAGGGATCCCTATAGCCTTCGAGGCTCGCACGGAATACCAGCGCAATAGACCTGATGTGCAAGGGTTGCGATAGTGATCCCTCGCTCGGCTCGGGATTTCAGAAAAACTGCCGGGGATTTGATCAGAAAAACGTCATTGCGCCATCCACGTCTGAGCGATGATTCCGCCCCGCATGGTGCGTGTTCTCTGCTATGAACTCTTCCAGCCTTTTCGGATCCACTTTCACCTGGATCACTTCCGCTTCGTTCGGTTCCACATTGACTACCAGCAGCTTCAGGTCCTTGCCCGCGTCCTGGGCATAGATGTAGACGTGTTCGCCAGTGCGTCGGGAAACGCTGCGCACCATGGGCTGCCAGCCGGACTTGCTCACGCGGGCGACGAGTTCGTCGAGTTTCCTGTCGGTATCCGTCCCGTCGAGATGCTGGTCTTCAAAAATGGCGATCTTCATGCTTTTCACGCCGCCGACATGCCAGAACTTCACCGCCACTCCCGCAAATCCCATCAGAAAGCGGTAGTTGCGATGCACGTGGTAACTGGCTTCAATGTGGTGCAC
>DASUBD010000379.1:0-3349 GCA_035763445.1 Candidatus Angelobacter sp. | reverse complement strand
CTGTTCCCTGAGTGGCTTGGCAAGCATTTTGGGATCCCCGGCTGTGCGCACAATTACGATGAGATTTTGTGGTGCACCAATTCGATATATGGTGCCTTCCGGTGGCGCGTCCAGACCCAGATCATGCGTGTCCCGAGCTATTCCAACGACGGTGTACGCATCATCACTTTTTCTGCCAGTGATGATCTTCCGTCCTATTGGATCCTGGTTTGGCCAGAGTGTCTTTGCCATCAAGTCACTCATGACAATGACTTTGCTTTTCTGATCCAGATCCTCGCGGCTGAAACTCCGGCCTTTCACAATGGGAGTTCCCATGGTTTTGAAGTAATCATCGCGGACGCTCGTCATGTCAGCGCTACGTTGATCTGCCTCTGACTGGCCTTCCAGATGAAACGTTGATACCGCAATCAAGCTCATTGGCAGCGAGCCTGAAACTGTCGCTGACTCTACGCCGGGAAGAGCACGCACCCGGGCGAGCAATTCATTTGAGAAGACAGACAGTTTTCCATTGTCTCCATTCTTTTCGTCAAGTTTGTATTTATCCGGCGGGAGTTGGACAACTGCTGTTAGCAGATGCTCCGGCTGGAAACCCGGATCCACCCCATGCACCGCGCGCAGGGTCCTGATGAGCAGTCCCGCTCCCACCAGCAACATGAGCGCAAGAGACAGCTCAGCGACAACGAGAACAGAGCGCGTCCTGTTCCCTTGCCCAGCCAGCGACCGTCCTGTCTGGGCCAGCGCTTCATGGATTTTCTGGCGCAATGTGTGTAGAGCCGGGGCCAGGCCAAACAAAATGCTCGCGACCATAGTAGCGGCAATGGTGAAAAGCAATACGCGCGGATCAAGCGAAGGCTGGTGGCCTGCAAGAAAATCTCCCGGTCCAATTGTGACAATCAGGACAATGGGCCAGTGGGCCAGCAGCAAACCCAGAATACTGCCCAGGATGCCGAGAGTCAGGCTTTCCGTGAGCATCTGCGCCAGAATCCGCGCGCGTGATGCCCCCAGAGCGATGCGTACCGCAACTTCCTTCTTTCTTTCTGTGGCGCGGGCCAGCAGCAAGTTCGCAATATTGGCGCATGCGATCAACAAGATAAAGCCAACCGCCGCCTGAAAAATCAGCAGGCGCTTGGTTGAAGCCGGGCTCCGATCTTCTGATCGCAAAGGGAAAACACCAACTCCTGTAACGGGAGTCAAACCCGCCAAATTCTCTTTGCGAAACTGCTGCGCGATGACGTCAATATCGGAGCGAACCTGATCCAAAGTGAAGTTCGGCTTTAGCCGGGCAATCATACTTACAAATGATCCAGGCTTAGCGGCCGCTTCTGCAGAGGTATCAAGCGGCAGCAGCAGTTGAGGCTTGAGTCGCATTTGCCCTGCCATGAGGTTGGGCATGCGGAAGTCTTTTGGCAGAACTCCCGCTACTATATGAGCCGTTCCATCCAGCATCAGCGACTTGCCAACGGCAGCTTTCGAAGAGCCAAAATGATCCACTGCATAGCCATCTGTAACCACGGTCACATTGTTCCGCCCCGGCGTTGTTTCGTCAGCTGAAAAATTACGCCCTGCGGCTACGCTGAAACCAAGTAAATCGAGAAGGTTCGCGCTGCATTGGATGGCTTTAATCTTCGTAGTTCCTGATGGACCAGCCACCCGTGGCTGATAACTTTTAAAAGCAGCCACTTGTTGAAGCGTGTGAGATTGCTCCAGGAGCACTCGGTAGTGCTTAATGGGGGACAGAAATAGGCCGCCAAAGCTAGTCCCCATTTCAGGCCGTTTATCCCACAACGCAACCAGCCGATCAGCATCACGAAATGGCAACGGCCGCAGCAGGAAGGCACTGAACACTGCGAACATAGCCGCATTCGCGCCAATCCCCAGAGCCAGCGTGACCACTGCGACCGCAGTGAAGGCGGGAGACTTCCGCAACACTCGCAGGCCGTATCGCACATCCTGAATGAGGTTTCCAATCATTTCGCGAGTTCCTCGTCACTCGTATCGTAACGCCACTAGCGGATCCACTTTGGTGGCGCGGCGAGCGGGAATCAGCCCGGCGATACACGCGACGCCACCAAGTACAGCAACAACAATCAGCATGGAAACAGGATCAGTTGAACTCAATCCAAAGAGCATAGAACTGAAGGCTCTGGTCAACAGAAAAGACGCAGGAATTCCAATGATGATCCCAATGGCAACCAGCTTCATTGCTTCCTGCAACACCATTCGCAGGACCTGCGCCTTGTGAGCTCCCAATGCCATCCGCACACCGATCTCGCGCGTTCGGCGGCTCACTGTATAAGACATGACTCCATATAACCCAATAGAAGCCAGTAACAGGGCAAGAACGCCGAAGAACGTGGAAAGGCGTGCCACAAGAATATCCCTGGAGATGGAAGAATCGACCAGTCCGTTCAAGCTGCGCAGACGTGTCACCGGTACGTTTGCATCCACAGCGGCAAAGGTCTTGCGAACTGGCTCCATCATCTCCTCCGGTTTCCCTGCTGTCTGTATTTCAAAATTGACCGCATAGAGCTTGTCCATGGGCTGGGCTGTGGGGATGTAGAAGCGCCTCTGCACCGGCCCGCGCAAGCTGTGGTCGCGCACATCACGGACCACGCCGATGATTTCAATCGGCTTGTCCTTATTTTCCTGGTCGTCGAGCCACATTTTGTGGCCGATCGGGTTGGAATTGCCGAAGTAGAACTTTGCCATGGTCTGGTTGATGACTGCCACTCTCAATGAGGTGGGAGTATCTTGCGGACCAAACTCCCGGCCAGCCAGAAGAGGTATGCCCAACGCATGAAAATAATTGTCGCCCACCTGGTCCCAATACACTATTTTGTCCCGGTCGCGCGCAGGGGTGTAGCCCTCAATTTTCACCTGATCGGCCGACTCTGTTCCGCTGAACAAGCCGTTCTCTGATGCTGTGACGCTGCGAACTCCGGGAAGGGCGCTGAGCTGCGCACTCATCTCGCGTTCATAGTTGGTGATCTGGATCTCTTTATAACCAGCTGATACTGGATCGGCCAGCGCCATGAGAATGTGATCGCGGCTGTAGCCCAGATCGAGATCTCTCAGATTTTTT
The DNA here is from genome assembly GCA_035763445.1 of Candidatus Angelobacter sp. Classification (GTDB taxonomy): domain Bacteria; phylum Acidobacteriota; class Terriglobia; order Terriglobales; family Acidobacteriaceae; genus Angelobacter. Next base: position 267 of record DASUBD010000379.1, on the reverse strand, counting down.
AGGCTCCGCACCAGTAGCCCGGCCGCAAACAGCGCCAGTAGGCAGACCGAAACCTGAAACACGACCAGCACCTTGCCAATGGGGAAACGCCCAGAAGCTGATTGCGCTGTTGTGCTTTCCTTCAGGGTAGGCGCAACCGCAACTTTGGCCGCACGCAGCGCCGGGACCATTCCAAAGAGCAAACCAGTCAGCACGCAGGCGCATGCCGTGAAGACCAGCACACGCCAATCAGGTGTGCTGGAAAATGCCTCAGCGCCGCGCGCGCCT
>DASUBD010000378.1:0-3748 GCA_035763445.1 Candidatus Angelobacter sp. | reverse complement strand
CCCATGGTTCCAGCAGGCGTCCCGTTGGTGCTGGAACTGGTGCTGCCGGTGGCGGTGCCGGTCGAGGTAGAAGTTCCATTCGGTTGGCAAGGCCCAACTGTAGTGGCGGTGGTGCCGTTGGGAACTGTGGACTGGCTCGGTGTTGTGGTGGTAGATGAACTTGGAGTAGTCGTAGTGGACTGGCTCGGGGTGGTGGTTGTGGATTGTGAAGGTGTTACCCCCGTAGAACTCGGCATTCCTGGTGTTGTTGAAGGACTGGTCTGTGTTGCAGACGGACTACCAACAGTTCCAGCTCCGCCAGGAGTTGTGGCTGTTGTTCCAGGCTGTGTGCTCGTTGTACTTCCCGGTGCTCCCGCGGTGCCCGTTCCTGAGCCGGCGGTCTGCGCGGCGGCTACTCCCATGGCGACGGTGAGGGCAAATGAAGCTAATAAAATCTTCTTCATGAAAATTGCTCCTTGGTCCGGCCTGAAATGGCCGAAGTTTCTACTGCTTAAATCTGGTGCCTCTTTCAGTGGGATGCCGCTGGAGGGAGGCAGGGATGGCATCTGTTGGCCGCAGGAGAGTGTTACCGTACAATGATCGGCGTCTCAATCTGCAAGTTGCTGACGAATTTACCTTGGGAATAGCTCGTGCTTGTGCCGGCCCAGCCGGACTAACGGGGAGAAATTTTGGACCGAGTTACAATTTCATTTCGCACTCTATTTTTTCAACTTGTTCCAGGACGAATTCATCTCCTGGGTCCTTCAGCTGTTCGTCTTTCAGCAAAGCTTCAGTTCGTGCTCACCTTTATGTTTATAGCGCTGACGCCCATCGCGCACGCGCAGCAGCAGCAACAGGCGTCAGACCAGGAATTATCAGCGGACGAGATCATTCAAATCCTGCAGCAAAATCCTGATCTGCTGGCGGAAGCCAAGACGGAGATCGTTCAGCAGCTGCAGGATCGGGGCTACGCAGTAACCGAACGTGACATTACAGACCAGCGGCTGTTCAGTGAAATCCGTTCTGATGATCGCGTGCGACAGGTGATGAGTGATGCCCTGAAGCAACACGGTTTTGGAGCAGAACAGGGTTCCGAACCTGCCCAGGGGCAGCAGCCTCCAGCAGCGGGCGCGCAGCCATCGCCACAACCCCGAATGCCAGCCGGAGCAGCCACTGGACCAACCGGCAGAAATGCAGGCGAGCAGCCGCAAAATCAACGCGAGCAGCCGCAGGGAAATGAGCGGCGGCCAGGCCAAAGCCAATATCCTTTGCGTAATCTGCCCGCAATCCGCGATCTCTACAAGCAGGCGGTGAATCCGCCGGAGAAACTGGAGCGATTTGGAGCAGCGCTGTTTCGCAACAGCGTGGCCAACACAGAGAAGACCCCGGACAAAGGCGCTGCGGATGTTCCGGTGGGGCCCGACTATGTTATAGGGCCTGGCGACGAACTGGTTGTGGAATATTGGGGCCGCACCACGCAAACGCTGAAACTTACGGTGGACCGCGAAGGCCGCATCGTCCTGCCGGAGGCGGGAGGGCTGGTAGTGGCAGGCCGCACGCTGGGCGATGCACAGGAAAGAATCCAGCAATTGCTGGCTCGGCAATTCAAGGACATAACGGTTGACGTGACCCTGGGCAAACTGCGCGCGGTGCGCGTGTATGTGGTGGGCGACGTCAAGAATCCCGGAGCTTACGACATAAGCTCTCTTGCCTCACCGTTGAGCGCTCTCATCGCCGCCGGTGGTCCTACCGAAACCGGCTCATACCGGCTGGTGAAACATTTCCGCGGGAAGAACCTGGTGGAAGAGGTGGATCTCTACGACCTGATGCTAAAGGGAGTCAGCACAGCACAGGCGCATCTTGTTTCAGGTGACAGTATTCTTGTTCCTCCCGCTGGTCCGGAAGTTACGGTAGCCGGTTCTGTACGGCGCCCCGCCATTTATGAACTACACAATGAGCAGACTCTCGACCAGGTACTCAGTCTGGCCGGGGGCGTGCCGGTCTCTGGAGCTCTAAGCAACATCAAGCTCGAACGCATTGTTGCGCACGAGCGCAAAGAGATGTTGAGCCTGAATCTACCTGCGGGCGATCCTCCTGAGGATGGCGCATTCAAACGAGTGGAGATCAAAGATGGCGACACCGTCACCGTTTCGCCGATTCTGCCTTACAGCAATGAGACCGTGTATCTGGAAGGGCATGTATTCCGTCCCGGTAAGTACCCCTACAAGCAAGGTCTGAAGATCACTGACATCATCTCGTCTTTTGATGATCTGCTTCCGGAATCGGCAGATCGCGCGGAGATTGTGCGGCTACATCCTCCGGACATGAACCCGCTGGTCATCGGATTCAATGTGCGCGAGGTGCTTGACAAAAAAGTGGCCGCGCCCACCCTGCAGCCTTTTGACACGATTCGCATTTTTGGGCGCTATGAAACCGATGCACCCAAAGTTTCAATTTACGGTGAAGTGCTGCGGCCGGGTGAATACCCGCTTTCTGAGCGCATGACCGTGGTTGACCTGTTGCGGTTGGCCGGTGGCTTCAAACGGAGCGCTTACCAGGATTCAGCCGACCTTTCCAGCTACTCCATTGTGAACGGCGAGAAGGTGGAACTTGATCATCGGCAGATTCCAATTGCGCGCGCGCTTGCGGGAGAACCCGACACAGATGTGGTGCTCAAACCGGGAGATGTGCTCACCATTGGCCAGATTGGAGGCTGGAGAGATATTGGCGGCGCCGTCAACGTTGTCGGCGAGGTGCTGCATCCCGGACGCTACGGCCTCCAGAACGGCGAAAGACTCAGCTCCATTCTCAAGCGGGCGGGCGGCTTCAGTGAGGATGCATATCCTTACGGAGCCTTGCTGGATCGCGCGCAGATACGGGAGATCTCAGCCAAGAGTCGCGATGAGATGATTGCCAAGTTGCAGGATCAGTCTGGAGGTGGTCCGCGGCCGGCGTTGTTCTCTTCTGCGTCCCGGCAAAATCAGCAACTCATAGATAAGCTCCGGCAGATTCCGCCGAGCGGACGAATGGTGATCCACATCTCCAGCGATATTCAAAAGTGGCGAAACACTGACGCCGATGTGGAAGTTCGTCCCGGCGACTCGCTCATCATTCCCAAGCGGCCAAATTTTGTCATGGTGGCCGGCCAGGTTTATAACCCTACGGCTATCACGTACAGCGAGGGGAAACATGCTGGCTGGTACCTGCGTCAGGCGGGCGGCCCCACCAGCGCAGCCAATAAAAAAGACATCTTTGTGATTCGGGCCAACGGTACCGTGGTTGGCAAAGGCTCAGGGGAGTGGTGGTCTGGCAACGTTATGAGCACGGTTCTGCAGCCAGGAGACACGGTCTACGTTCCCGACAAGGTCGGAGGGAGCGGAATTTTCAAGAACCTTGGCCAGACGGTGCAGATTCTTTCCGGCGTGGCTGTCGCCGTAAGCGTGATCCACACTTTCTAACGGAGACATGAATTGAGCTCTCGCCGAACCAGCCACCTTGTATGCGTTGTTCTCTGCTTTATCCTGGTCACGCCCCTTTGCATGCAGGGGCAATCCAGCAGCAGTGACAAGGCCGCGAATTCCGGGCTGCCGAGCAAGCCCCCTTCGAAAACTTCGGGGAAGGCAGCTGCTGAAGAATCCCGCGCGGCTACCGTTGTTCCCGGTCCGCTGCTCAGGAACATTGTTTATGACCAGAAAACAATCTGGACGAGTCCATTCAAAGCCAAAGTTGAAGACCTGAACTGGATTGTGCCCATGGTCGGTCTCACCGC
>DASUBD010000377.1:0-16738 GCA_035763445.1 Candidatus Angelobacter sp. | reverse complement strand
CCGCTCAATCGCTTGAGCGATCTTGAAATTACTTCTCACAACAAAGCCAGCAGCTTTGGAATCAATCGTCTTCTCACCTTCTGGAATATGCCTGGAAGACCTTTTTTGATGTGATCACGATCACTTAATCCTGTGAGCGCCAGTTTTCTCCGTGCCTCCGTTTTCCGTGGTAGGTTTTTGCAATTCGTGTGTTTCGCCCTAATTCGCGGCCAATTTCTTCTTCGTTGTCTCCGTGGCGCCCGTTGCGACCTTGCGGTAAAGGTTCTGTCTTTTGGCATTCCGATGTCGCGCGTTGACTGCGATGACGGGCGATGTCGGCGATTTCCTGTGGAATTTGCTTTTCTCCTCTGCATGATGGATACTCTCTCCCATAAGCAATTTATGGGAACCGATAAAAACAAATCAGGCGATTTAGTGCAGGGAACGCTCGACATGCTCGTTCTCAAGGCGTTGGAACGCGGGCCCATGCATGGCTATGGCGTGGCTGAGTGGATCCATGAGAGTTCAGCCGACGTGCTGCGCGTGGAAGAGGGCGCGCTGTATCCGGCGCTGCATCGGCTGGAAATTAAAAGCTTGCTCAGGGCCGAGTGGGGAACCTCAGAGAACAATCGCCGCGCCAAGTTCTACTCCTTGACCGCAGCGGGGCGAAAATATCTGACTGCTGAAACAGAACACTGGGGAAGAATGACTTCCGCGATTGCGCGCGTGTTGCAGCGCGCGTAAGGAGGGACTGAGAATGCCGACCGGATTATGGCTGCGAGTAAAGGCGCTCTTTGGCAGGCGGCGCTTTGAACGGGACCTCCAGGACGAAATGAATTTTCATCTTGCCATGCGGGAACAAAAGCTTCGCGCCACGGCAGGCGATGGCAACGCCGCGACCTCCGCCAGGAAAGAATTTGGCAATCCCACCCGGACGAGCGAAGAGTGCAGGGAGATGCGATCTTTTGTCTTCTTTGAGACTTTGTGGCAGGACGTGCGCTTTGGCGCGCGATTGCTGCGCAAGAGCCCCGTCTTTAGCGTAGTAGCCATCATCACTCTGGCGCTGGGCATCGGCGCCAACACGGCAATCTTTTCCATTACCTATCAGGTGTTGCTGCAACTTCTGCCCGTGCCGCATCCGGAAGAGCTGGTTGTGCTGCGCTCACCCGGACCCAAGCAAGGCCATGTCAGCAGTGATGGCGATGACGCCACCTCCTTTTCATATCCCATATATAAAGGTATTCGCGACCGCAGCGGCCGTGTTTTTGCCGGCGTTCTTGCGCGCTATTCGATTCCGCTCAGCGTCTCTGGCCTGGGGAATACGGAACGTGCCGCCGGAGAACTGGTTTCCGGCAACTATTTTGAGGTGCTCGGCGTGCGGCCGGCGCTCGGGCGCATCTTCGGCCCGCGGGACGAAACCAGCATCGGCGCCAATCGTGTGGCCGTGCTCAGCTATGGATATTGGACGCGCCATTTTGGTAACGATCCATCTGTGCTCAACAAGCAGATCACGGTGAACGGCACTCTGCTCACCGTGGTCGGCGTATCACGACCAGGCTTCACGGGCGTACAGATCGGGCAGCAGCCTGACATCTTCATTCCCATCACCATGAAACCGCAGATGGAGCCCAACTCCAACGCTCTCGACAGTAGACAGGATCACTGGGCCGCGCTGCTGGCGCGGCTGAAGCCCGGCCTGAGCCGCAGGGAAGCAGAAAGCGCTCTCCCGGTGATCTTCCGTCCGATTCTGGAAGAGGATATGTCGCTGGAGCAGATTTCACCGCGCAGGAAAGATCAATTCCTGGCGCGCAAGCTGCTTCTGGACGATGGCTCGCACGGGCGGCAGATCACACAAGCCGGGACGCGCGGTCCGCTGATCATGCTCAGCGCCATGGTTGGCCTGGTGCTCATCATCGCCTGCGCCAATCTTGCCGGTCTGCTGATTGCCAGAGGAGAAGCGCGACAGCGGGAAATTGCTGTGCGTCTCTCGCTCGGGGCGAGCCGCGGGCGGATTCTTCGTCTGCTTCTCACAGAAGGTTTTCTGCTGGCGATGTGCGGGGCGGTCGCAGGACTGGTAATAGCGCCACCGTTGCTACGAACCATGGTGCACTCAATTCCAAAGAGCGCCGGCCTCAGCGGTCTTCACGCCGACCTCAATCTCAATTTGTTTTTCTTTGCCCTGGGCATCTCTCTTTGTTCTGTCCTGGTCTTTGCGCTCTTCCCCGCGTTGCGTCTTCTGCGGGTGAGCATGCAGAACTCTCTTAAAAACCAGAGCAACGCTGCGTCAGCCGGAGCGGCCGGTGCAGCGTTGCGCAAATGGCTGATTGTCACGCAGGTGATCTTTACCACCGTGCTGCTGGCCGCTGCCGGCCTGTTCACGCGAAGCCTGATCAACGTTCGCTACGTCAATCTCGGATTTAATCCGGACCACCTGGTGGAATTCTCCATTGCGCCTGAACTCAACGGTTACACTCCCGCGCAGGAAGTTCAATTGATGGAGCGCCTGCGCCAGAACATTTCCGCATTGCCGGGTGTTCGTTCCGTGAGCGCGGCGGAAGTCCCCGTGATGGCTGATGACGAGGAAAGCAGCAACATCACAGTGGAAGGCTACACGACAGCAGAAAACGAAAACACTGATACTGGCAGGAATCAGGTGGGACCGGAGTATTTCTCCACCATGAACATTCCTTTGCTTGCCGGGCGCGAGTTTCTTGAGAGCGACACCGCGAGTTCGCCGAAGGTGGCCATCATCAACCAGAAATTGGCCGAACGCTACTTTGTTGGCCGGGATCCCCTGGGACAGCGGCTGATGCTGGGCGCGAGCAATACAAGGAAACCGGATATTGAAATTGTGGGAGTGGTAGCCAATAGTAAGAGCGGCGACCCTCGTGAGCGTCTGGCTCCTTTTATGTATCTTCCTTATTCCCAGGATCCCAAAATGGGGCATGTCACGTTTTACGTACGCACCAGCCAGGATCCTGCATCGGCGGCAAATTCGCTTCGCGCTGCGCTGGCTGCGGTGGACAGCGGCCTGCCCGTTTATGGCTTAATGACGCTGGCTGAGCGCCGGGATCAGTCAATCTTCACCGAGCGCTTCATGGCGACACTTTGTGTGATCATGGGGCTGCTCGCTGCGGTCCTGGCTGCGATTGGGCTCTATGGGCTGATGGCCTATATTGTGGCGCGGCGCACACGCGAGATTGGGATTCGCATGGCGCTGGGCGCATCTCGTGGCGGCGTGGCATGGCTGGTGTTGAGTGAAGTTGTCAGGATGAGTGCCATTGGCTTGCTCGTAGGTCTGGCTTGCGCGGTGATATTGGGGCATGTGATTGCTTCGCAGCTGTATGAGGTCAGCGGCACAAATCCGTTGGTCCTGATACTGACTGCCTGTCTGCTTGGAATCATTGCGCTGCTCGCCGGCAGCTTGCCTGCTCGTCGAGCTGCCAGAGTGGAACCGACCATCGCGTTACGCTACGAATAGCTGGATACGAGTTACATGGTTGTCCGGCACCAACGTGCCCTGCACCTGCGGAACCGCAAGTGCCACTCTGGTGCTTCGATTTAGGTCCGACCTGCGCTATGCTTCCAGCTTAGAAATGCCAATCAGCAAATCGCCAATCACGGGATCGCCCATGAGCAAATCAAAGCCCCGGGGCGCAGCCGCCATGGCCGAGCTCGAGGTTCTGCGCCAGAGTTTCCGCGAATCACTCGGCGCGGAGGCCCGTCCAAAGGAGTTTTCCTCGCGCGTGGGCGTGGTGCTTTCCGGCGGAGGCGCGCGCGGCGCCTATGAAGCAGGCGTGCTCATGGCATTTCAGGACGCCACTGTACCTACCCACATCCTCACGGCTTCATCTATAGGAAGCATCAACGCTGCTTCTTACGCTTCCCATTCTGAAGGCTTCATAGGCAAAGCCGACCGCCTGGTGCAGGCGTGGATGGAACTTACTCCGGCCACGCTGGGCATTGACTGGTCGCGCTACATTTTTCTGCTGGCGGGATTGATTGCTGCTTCGGCGGGCGTCGCGAACTTTATCTGGGAGTTTCTCAAAGAGCGCGGCATCTTCCTCCATGCGCACCATCCCAAATCCACATGGCTCGCTTTGGCCGCCGCAGGAGTAGCCATCCTGTTCTTTGCCGACAAGCTTTCCTACATCGGCTACGTGGTAATGAATTTCCTCCGCGGTCGCCGCTGGGACCCGGATCTGAGGAAGACATGGGTCTCATTCGGAGCCAACGTGCTGGTGTGGGGATTCATTGTGGTCTTCCTGGCCTTCACTCACATCCACCTGCCCCTGCGCGGCGAGCACATTGTTGAACTCAGCGCGCCTTTGCCCGCTATTCTTGTGATTGCCGCGGCCATAGGACTGTATCGGATATTCCAACAGCCTTTGAGCCGCCTGAGCCATCGTTTCCTGCGCATGCCGCTGCGCACCGGGCTGTTCCCGAATTACGATCGCATCAAGTTCCTGCGCGAGCGCATCTCAGACGCGCGCCTGCGCCAGTCTGATATCCGCGTCGTGATGACTGCCACTGATATCCAGCATGGAAGCGCCCGCTTCTTCTGCAACTCTGCGGTGGATGTGCTTGCCGCTGATCCCGCTGTGCAGGAAGATTTTGTGCGCCGGGAAATGGAAGAACCTTCTGACCTGGTTCAGGCCGCGGTGGCATCTTCTTCTTATACGTTTGCCTTTGAAGCTGTTCCCATGGATGGGCGCTTATGGACCGATGGCGGCATCATCAGCAACCAGCCCATCCTGCCGGCGCTGCGCCTGGGCGCGGACGTGCTCTTTCTGGTTTTGATTTCTCCTCTTGGCGGCGACGAGAAATCAAGCGAGATAAAGACATTCCTTGACGTAGGCGTGCACGCTGTGGACATTCTGATTGATAAGAATTTCAAGTCCGATATCGCGTTGCTCAACAACTTCAACCGCCTTTGTTCAGCTTATGCTCGTGAGCTTGGAGTCAGGCCGGAGCAGCTTGAACTTGAAATCGGCCGCCAGCGCTATCGTTATGTGAAGTCATTCAATATTGCTCCGGAAAAGCCATTGCCCGCCGACCAGCTTGATTTTGACGGAGACATCGTCGGGCCGCTGATCGTTCAGGGCTACAGGGATGCGACGCGCGTCATCCGCGAATACCTTGTTTATGAAATGGAGCGGCCACTGCGCGAATCACGGCGTGTGGTGCATCTCTCCGCCGAACGGCTGGAAGGAAATTTCCATACCGCAAGAGGAAGCTGACCTTCAGCAATCAGGGATTCGCCTGTGCCGCCGCCGTAGGACGAGTTTCGCCGCGGCCTCGCATGAAAACAAAGCCTGCAGCGGCAATCAGCGCGAGCGCTGCTGCGCTCGACAGGAATAAAGGACGGATACCAAGCTTTTCCGCCAGGTAGCCGGAGAGCATCAACCCAAGCACCTGGGCAATAGCAATCAGCGAAAGGAACGTGCTGCTTACGCGGCCCATCAGGGCAGGCGGAGTTTCCTGCTGAGACATGGTCTGCGCCGGGATCAGCACAAACGAGATGGCAAAGCCCATCATGAAGGTGCTGGCTGCGGCCATGGGAATGTTTTTGGATGCGCCCAGCAGCCCCGCTCCGATTCCCATGGCAAGAAGACCGCTCAGCACCACATTGGTGCGCGTAATCTTCTGGTGCACTCTGCCCAGCAATTGCGCGCCGGCAATGAGTCCAATGCCCACCATGGAACTGATGAAGCCGAAGACAAACGGACCGGCGTTCAGAGAGTCGCGGATGTAAATGGAAATGAGCGGGCTGAAGGAACTGAGCATAAACATGGCCACGCCCATGGACAGGAAAACAAACGTCAGGCCGGCATGGGTAAAAATGAATTTGTTGCCCGCAAGAAAGTCTTCCGTCAGAGATGCCACCGTCTTTTCCGTCTGTGAACTCGGCCGGGCAATGCTCAAGGAGGTGATCATCCCGGCGGAGAAAATAAAGCTGGCGGCATCCAGGTAGAAGCATGGTTTTTCGTGCAGCCATGCGATCAAAGCTCCGGCGGCGAAAGGTGAAAGCAGCCGCACCAGGTAGAAGGCCTGGCTCATCATGGTATTGGCTGCAAGCAGGCTTTCATGCGGAACAATGGTGCGGACGGTGACTGATTGCGCCGGATTGAAGAAGCTGGAAACTGTACTCAGGACGGCAAAGATCAGGCAGATCTGAGTGACGTCAGTGACGAACACAAGCAGCAGGATCAGCCCCGCTCGAATCAGGTCGCTTGAGACCATTACTCGTTTGACATTCCAATGGTCCACAAACACTCCGGCGAACGGACTGATCACGGCGAGAGGAAGCACGTAAGCAATCGTGACAGCGGTTACCTGCACGGCGTTGCCGTTCAGGCGAAAGGTGATGAGGCTGATAACTCCGAACAGGGCGAGAAAATCACCGAAGATGCTGACAAATTGGGCCAGCCAAAGCGTGCGAAAAGGCTGGTACTTCAGAATAGTCTTCTGGGTGAATGCGGGAGTTGGATTCGAGGCTGCCATTTTGGGCTTCTGCTTGGTTTAGTAGCTTATCCCAAAAGAAGAAACGCCTGAGCTGTGGGAATTGAGAAGAGCAAAACATCGCAATGAGACTGTTTTAATGTTCGACCCGCATCATTAATATTCATCAACTCTTCCATTGGAAATCTTAATCCGAGCGCGTCTCATTGGGCATCCCAAGCTGCTGAAAACAAAGCGCGAGCGAACAATGCATTGTCCTAAAGGTCGAACTAAGAATAGAATCAGAACAATCCCTTTTCAGAAGGGAAACAGAAGGTTTTATGGACCCGGTTCCAGCAGCCTCCCTCCTGTTGGTCGTGGCCACGGAAGCCGCTTTGCAGCTTCGTGTGGAATGGCTACAGCGTGCTGGCTACAAAGTAAATCCGGCTTTCAGTCTGAAGGACGTTGAACAGGCTTGCCATGCCAGGTCATTTGATATTGTCCTGGTGGCCGATGCAGTCGAGCCCAAGATGAAGAAGGCGATTGGACTTACGGTGCGTCATTTCTTCCCGGAAGCGCCGATCCTTCAGATGGGCCGCATCCGCCCTGACATCGATGGCGATTGCTTCGTTACCGGCGAATCGCGCGAAGACCTTCTCTCTTCCGTAAAAAAGATATTGCGCCGCGACGAGATCCGGCCGGCGGCAATCTAAGCTGCACCTTGAATCATGAAAAAGGAGCCTGCATGAGGCTCCTTTTACATTCCGCGCTCGAACAGCGGCTATCTCGGCGAACTTGACCCTGCGTTGCCCGGCATTGCAGAAGCCGTATTCGCATTGCCGGTACCAATGGCATCGCCGGAAATGACCATTTCCACCCGGCGATTCTGCTGGCGGCCTTCCGCTGTGTCGTTAGTCGCGACAGGACTGCTTTTTCCCAAACCGCGAGCCACGATGGACGACTCGGGAATGCCCTGCTGCACCAGGTAGCTGCGGACGGCTTCAGCCCGCTTTTCTGAGAGCTGCTGGTTATATTCGTCACTGCCAATGCTGTCGGTATGACCTTCCACTTCCAGGTGCAGTCCGGGATGCGCCAGCACGATGCCGGATACTTTGGCCAGACGTTCGCGGGCTCCGGGAAGCAGCTCAAAACTGCCGGTTTTGAAAAGAACGTCAGACATGTTGGCGATCAAGCCGCGCGCCGTGTCGCGGGTGGCCAGCACAGCGTTGAGTTGCGCGAGCAATTGTGCGCGCAGATCAGCCTTTTCTTTTTCTGCTTGTTGACGGAGCTGGTCAGCTTCTGCCGCGGCCTTACGTGCCTTGTCTGCTTCCTGCGCCAGCTCCTGCTGTTGCGCAACAGCCTGTGCCTTGGCGGCCTCAGCTTCCTGACGGGCCTTCTCTGCTTCCTGCTGCAGGCGCAACGCTTCGGCTTTTGCCTGTTCCGCCTGTTGACGGGCGACTTCGGCCTGCTTGCGTTCGTTTTCCGCTTCAGCGCGACGGCGCGCCTGTTCTTCCGCGTCTAATTTCGCCTGCGCTGCCCGATCTTCTGCTGCCTTTTTCTCCGCTGCGGCTTTTGCTTGAGCCTCTTCTTCCGCCTTCTTTTTCACGGCCATCACGCGGGCTTCTTCCGCTGTGACCACGGTATCGCGCGCCACCGTATCGATCGAGCCCTTGTCACGCTTGTGTTGGAAGGCTTCCTCGGCGGCACGCAACTCGTCGGATGCCTTGGCGAGAATCGCAGGTGCGTACTTGTCTGCTCCGGCAATACGGGCAATGCGGACTGCATTGCGCGCTTCAAAAAGCGAGCGAGGCGTCTTGTGATCGATTCCGAAGATGGCATCCTGAATGTGCGTGTTGGTGGACGAATAAGTTCCCGCGCCGAGCAATTCATAGCGCGCTTCAATATTCTCCTGGTGCAGGCCGAGGGGGATCACGTTCTCCATCACAACCATATTTCCCGGCTGATTGACGGCGAAATACGGCTCCGCGGTCACAATCAAGCCAAAGGTCTGCATGTCCGTTATGGCCTTTACGTGGCTGTGATTGTGGTCAAACACCAGTTCGCCAAGGTTCACTGCGCGACCCTCAGGGGAAACGGCCCACAGCACCAGACTCAGGTATTCAAGCCCGAATTTTGTGGGATCATCCAGATTGTCAAAATGCGCGTCAATTTCCACGCTGCTCTTCTTGCCTTCCACGCGCGCTTCGCCCGTGGCGCCGGCCATCAGGTCGGTGCCATGGAAATCAACCTTTACGCCGTCACCGCGCAAGCGGTAGTTCACCGCTTTGGTTGTGCGCAACACGCTGGCAGGTTGCGAAGATGCAGGCTGACTCTGGCCAAAGGCCAATCCTGCAAAACAAAGTAGTCCAAAAATAGCCAGGGATCTTTTCATTGCTAAAGCCTCTGTTCTCAAACTTGTGGGTTATGCATAACTTTAAGGTGAGCAGGAGCGGTTGCAAAGGAACGCTTGGTGCAGGAGGGTTATAGTACTTTCGTGTGCACTGAGGTCAGAAAGAAGTAAGAATGCTGCTTCGGTGGCTATTTTGTAACTAGTTTGCTGTCGCGAGATAATGAGGAGTTCCACGCAAGGAGATTCGCCAACCATGACGCCAAAGAAGGTCACACTTGCAGTTTCTCTGCTGTTGGTATTCGTCACGTTCAGCCCGGCCCAGAGCCAAAAAGAAGACAAGAGCAAACGCCCCAGCCCTCCGGGGACTGCCGAGGTAACACTCAAAGGAAAGACGGTCACAGTTGATTACAGCCGTCCTTCCATGAAAGGTCGCAAGATCATGGGCGGACTGGTGCCGTATGGCGAGGTCTGGCGAGCTGGAGCCAATGAAGCCACCACGCTTACTACGGCGGTGGACCTGAATATCGGCGGGACGAAAGTACCGGCGGGAAAATATACCCTGTGGACACTCCCTTCGGCGGGCACGTGGAAGCTGATCATCAACAAGCAGACCGGCCAATGGGGGACCAACTACGATGAGAAGCAGGATTTCGCCCGCATTGACATGCAGAAGAAAGAATTAAGCGCACCGGTTGAGCAGTTCACCATTTCCTTCGACAAAAAGGGTGAGGACACGGCCGATCTGGTGATGCAGTGGGAGCAAACCAGCGTCTCAGTTCCAATCAAGGCAGAATAGCTTTTGGGGATTGATACCGGCCGACGTGCGGCGGACCTGCTGAATTTAGTAAAACGGAATTAGCGGTCGCAGGTGCCGCTGCCTCCCAGCGAGAACTGGGAGCCTGCCGAACTGCCATTGGCGATGATCTTGATTTCGCCGCTCTGGTTGCTGCCGAAGGCGCAACGGCCGGAAATCCCGCCCATCTCCGGAGCGCCGGTCAGGCTGTACCCAAGGGAGGGTTTTTGCCCGTCACCGTTCAATTGAAAGACGTATCCGCTCTTGAAGCCGTTGACAAGAGACTCGTCCATAATCAGGCAGGCATGGGTTGAGTTGGGGGACGTACAGTCGGTTCCGCGTGCGCCCATATCCTGAAGCGTCCTGGCAAAGCCCACGTCCGGGTAGGTCTGCGAGTACATAACCTCGGCCATGTCTATGGTGTGGATAGAGTTGACGGCTGAGGCTTCATTGGCCTTCATGCGCGCCTGTACAAAGCTGGGAATGGCAATGGCAGCGATAACCAGGATGATCATCACCACCACCAGCGCTTCTACAAGCGAAAAACCAGAAACCCGGCTGTGGCCGCTGGGCAATTCAGGATATCTTCCTGTCTGGGTCATAGGGTTAGGCACGGTACCAGCTAGTTACGATGGTAACCAGCATACCTCAGAATTCAGTGATTTAACCTAATTAATTTTGGCTACGAACCGCGTTTTATGCGGTTCCGCCCCATTTTGGCATTCTTATTTAGCGCAGAAATTTAAGAAAGTTCAATCGGCAGAATCCCTCGAATCCAAAAGGGAACTTACGCAGGCCCCACCGTTAGATCGGATTCCGATGTAATTCCTTTAGTTTCTTGGAGAAAGCGCTCTAGGCCGCGGAAAGATCATTGCCTGAGGCCGCTGCCTGTCGCGTGGTGCCGGCTTCTGCGGCCCGCAGGGATACAGAAGCGACTGCCGAGACAGCCTGCGCTGCCATGGGAAGAAAGATCACAAAACACGTCCCATGGTGCTGCGGATGCTGGCTGCTGCGGACGCGAATCCTGCCCCCATGCTTTTGCACGATTCCCTGGCTCACCCAAAGACCCAAACCGGTACCTTTGGAATCTTTGGTGGTGAAGAACGGCTCGAAAATGTGGGGCATGTTTTCCGGCGCGATGCCCGCTCCGTTGTCCGCGACAGTGATTCTCAGGCCTAACATGTTCTCCCGATCATGGGCATAACGTGCCCGGACGGAAACATGTCCGTTTTCGCCCACAGCCTCAAGCGCATTCATGGTCAAATTAGAAAAAACCTGACGCAGCTCGGCCGGGAATGCAGACAACGGACCAACATTTCCGTAGCGCCTGTGGACCGTAACTTGATTGGTCTCGATCTTGCTGTCAAAGGCCGCCAGAGCCTCATCCAGTAATTTGGGCACTTGGACCAGGACCGGTGATGCGATCTCGCGGTAGAATCCAAGCGTCTGGCGCGTAATGTGGACTACCCGTGAAAGTTCAAGTTCAGCGGTGCGGACATATTCCACTGCGTTGGCCGGCATGCCCGTGGTGGTGCGCAGGATGTAAAGAGCATTCGTGACCGCAGCCAACGGATTATTGATCTCATGCGCGATGCTGGCGGCCAGATGGCCGGTGGCGGCGAGTTTTTCTGACTGGCGCAACGCTTCTTCCGCAGACTTGCGGGAACTGATGTCCATGGCCACGCCCAGCATGCGTACGGCTGTCCCGGCAATGACAATGGTGCGGCCACGCGCTTCCAGCCAGTGGACGCTCTTATCCGGGAAGACGACTCGATACTGGACTTCATACTCGCCATTGTGGGCCATGGCGTCAGTAATTGCGCGGTGAACCTGCTGGCGATCTTCCGCGTGGATGCTCTCCATCCAGCTCTCATATTTACCATCAAATTCGCCACTGAAGCCGTGAAGACGCCGAAGCTGCTCTGACCAGACCAGCGCTCCAGTCTGCAGGTCCCATTCCCAGATGCCGATGCCGACATACTGCTGGGCCAGTTGCATGCTTTCCTTGCTGCGCTCCAGTGCTTCCTGCGTGCGCTTGTTCTCTCCAATTTGTTCCTGCGCTTCCCGGTATAGCCGCACGTTGTCAATGGCCACGGACGCCATATGGGCCAGTTGCACCAGAATCGCTTCATCGTCTGAGGAAAACTCACCATTGATCTTGCGCGAAAGCTGAATCAGGCCCAGATTCCTGCCATCGCGGGTCAACAACGGCGCTGCCAGCCAGCCGCTGCTGGTGGCTTCACTGGCCTTTACCATCAATGAGCGCCAGGGACGGTCCTCTTTTGCGCTGGAGCCGAGACGCAGCGGAGTATTCAGATTGCAGGCGAGCATGAAAATTTCAGAGGTCTCGCGAGGGAAGTCCATGGCGGGCTGGCCTTCCGCCGTGGAAACACAGGTAATGCTGTTATGCCATGCGCCCCGCGGAAGCAGAGTGGTAAAGGCCTGGCGCGCACCGATGATGCTGCGGGCCTGGTCCGTGATGGCCTGCAACAGCGAATCAAGCGCAAGTGTGGAGTTGATTTGTACGGCGGCTTCCGCCAGCGAGCGTAGAAGCGCCGTGCGCTGCTGCTCGGCAGCCAAAGTGTCCAGCGAGTTGCGATAGAGGCGGGCATTATCGAGGGCGTTGGCAGCCTGCCGCGCGTAGAGCTCCACCAGACGCGACTGGCGTTCACTGGGAGCGTTTGGCTGGCGGAAGAAGGTGGCCACAACTCCAAGAGGTTCGCCACGAACATTGATGATGGGCGTACTGAACACCGCCCGAAGGCCCACTTTTTCCGCGGCATCCATGAAGGGGAAATAGGTACCGCGATGCTCAATGTCCTCCACAAGCACACGATGTTCCAGCGAAAAGAAATCCGCAGGCAATTCCCCAAACAGCCGTATCTGTTCCGCGGTGAAACCAATGAACGTTTCCACGCGCAGCCGTTTGCTGGAAGGCTCAGGCAGCACCAGCAGCATGGCGAGGTCGGTTTTTTGCAGGCTGGCTACCGACGTCAAAACGTCATTCAGAAGCCGCTGCAGTTCAAGGCTGCTGGAAAGACGAACGCTAAGATCGTGAAAGCGCTTGAGGTCGGTGCGCTGCGATTCCAGTTCGTCGCGCAGCCGAGCGAGGTCTGTGCTGAGCCGTCCGGCAAGCATCTCAGCGGCCGACCATTTTTCACGCGCGTAGCCGACAATTAAAGTAACGGCCACCAGCAACGCGGTCCAGAGCGCGGCGTTCGCACGTTGAGAACTCAGCTGTTGTAAGTAGATGAAGGCGTTCAAGGCCGCGCCATTCAGAACAATCGCCGCAAGCGCCACCCTTAATCCGCCAATGGCGGCAGAAAGACATCCGGCAGCAACAAAGAAAGCGCCTATGCCGGGATGAAAGAAACTCCAGCTGAAACCGCTGGAAATCCACGCGGCAACCGGCAGAAGAATGGTGACAATCCAGATTACAGCACGAACGCGAGGAGTGGGGGAAGGAGCCAAATCTATACTTTCTCCTGCTGAAAACAAGTCAGTTGTTGAAACGAATCGCAACGGCAGAATAGCATGCTTAGTTCAAAATCCGACCTCTGTCATTGGGCCTAGTTCGGCAGGACAATACAGATATGGCCAGATTTCAGAGATGAAGCGTGCCTAATAAAAATGGCCCTGAATCAACACTTTTAGATGTGTACATCGAAGCCTGAGCTGCCTCGGATTTCTTAGTTGTTTCTCATAAACGCAATTCAGAGTGATATCAAACCGCGCCGAATTCCATGACTGACCGCCTCTGTTCGGCTGGAGGCGCCTAGTTTTCCAAGAATCGAGCTGGCGTGAAACTTCGCGGTGTGCTCGGAGATTCCCAGGCGCAGCGCAATCTCGCGATTGCCGAGTCCCTCACTCATCAGCCTGAGTACCTCTCGCTCGCGCGCGGTCAAGTGTTCGATGGTTTGGTAGTCATCGTCAAAATGCAGTGCAAAGCCTCCACGGTCCAACAATAGACGAGCAGACGCCGGATGAAGGAGCACGAAACCGGCGCTGGCGGTTTCGACGGCCAGGCGCAAATCATCTTTGCCTGAATCTGACTCGAGGATGGCATTCACGCCGGCTGCAACAGCACGACGCACCCACGCAGGATCGGGATTATGCAGCAGAGCGATTGTTGAAGGGGGCGATGATGAGTTTTCGAGAAATCGCAACAACGCCTCAGCCTGAGAGGACGTATCGAGATCGGCCAGCAGAATCTCCGCTCCACTCTCCCGCATTCTCGCGCTTGAGACGGTGGCGCCCACACTAATAACTGACTCAGGCCAGAGGATGGACAACAGCTTCTGCAATCCGGCGCGTCGCGCAGCCGAAGCCGCAGAGATGAAAATTGCAGGCTGTGTCATCGACCGGGTTGGGCTCTCCTTGGATCACTCCGTGCGTGCAGAAACAGGTGCCATCAGCGCGCGGGCCGCGCTTCCACCTTAATTTTCAGCGTTGTTACAGCTCCAGCGCGAATTAATTTGGTTTCAATCTCCTGGCCTGCTTTGGCCGACCGCAAAACGTTCTGGACGTTTTCAATCTCCTGCAATCCATGGCTGCCGAGTTCGATTAAAAGATCACCCAGCAATACACCAGCCTTGTCCGCCGGGCCGCCAGCGTCCAGATGCGCCACCATCAGAGCGTCGCTGCCCGTTAGATTCAGCTTGCTGCGCAAGGATTCGGGCAGGGCCACCGGTTGCATACCCAGGCCCAGATAAGGACGCTCAATCGCGCCTTTCTCAAGCAACTCTGCGGCCACGCGCTGCACCGTGTTGGCCGGAATCGTGATGCCGCTGCGATGCAGGCCGGCGGTATTGAGGCCAAGAAATTCTCCCGAACTTGCAACCAGTGGACCGCCGGAAAATCCAGGATACAGAGTAAGATCCGGCCGGATGAATTGGTCCAGTTCACCGTTCCGCCACGTTCGCCATGGACCTGGCACCAGCCCGGAGAGAATTCCCGAACTCGCGGTGATGTTTCCTCGCCAGGTGCGTCCTAAAGCCAGAACCAACTCGCCGACACGCAGATTGGAGGTCGAAGACCACGCCGCCGGAAGTGCGTCGAGGGAATGTTCAAGCCGAAGCACTGCAATGTCCGTGCCGGCATCACGGCCCGCCAGTTGCGCCTTGAGCTTCTGCCCGGGACCTGTTATCACCGTAATTTCGTCATCGCGCCGCAACGCGTGGCTGGCGGTGACGATTGCGTCCGGACGAAAAAGTATGCCGCTGGAAGGATGGCGACGTCCAAGAACAGCAACCACGGATTTGCCCGCAGTGGCAGTGGTGGTGGCCAGTTCGCTGGAAACTGCTGCCCAAATCTTATCTGGCATTTTTTGCTCCTTTTACCCTGTTTCCACATCACTATGGAGCAGGCCGAAGAAACGCACATCGGCCATTTGGCTAGGGCTGGCGCATAATCTGGGAAGCATGTTTTGGGTAAGATAAAAAAAGGAATTTGAGAGCAAGCAGCGGATGGCAGCGTTGCACCGCGGAATCTAGACTCGTTCTTCAGAAATCAAGATTTCAGCGGAGAGAAAAAATGCAAGCTGCAATGATGATGCCGACCAAAAGAAACAACGATCAGCTCTGGGCGTTGGTGCTGGGCAGAAGCGCGAAGGCCGACGGCGAGTTTGTGTATGCCGTGAAATCAACCGGTATTTTCTGCAGACCTTCATGCCCCAGCCGCAGGCCCCGGCGCGACCAGGTGGAATTCTTTGACTCACCAGGCGAGGCGCAACATGCCGGCTATCGCGCATGCCGTCGCTGCCGCCCACAGCAACGCAATGCGCAGACGGAGAAGGTGGAAGCTGCGTGCCGCTATATCGAGCAAAACCTTGAAGAGACGCTGAGCCTGGAACAGATTGCATCGGCAGTGGGATTGAGTTCGTTTCATTTTCAACGACTGTTCAAGCGTTCTCTGGGCATCAGTCCCCGTGAGTACCAGCAGGCGCAGCGCGCGGGAAAATTCAAGCAGGCGTTGCAAAGCGATTCGCGGATCACGGATGCCATCTACGAAGCGGGATACAGCTCCAGCAGCCGCGCGTATGAAAACAGTAATCAGCATCTGGGCATGACTCCTACAGCCTTCCGTCGCCACGGAGAAGGAGTGCAGATCAGTTACACGATCGTCTCGTCAGAACTTGGCAAGCTGTTGATTGCGACTACTCCGCGGGGCGTGTGTGCAGTGCGCTTTGGCGAAAGCGAACGCAAGCTGGAGCAGGATTTGCGGCGGGAGTTCAGCGCGGCAGAAATCTCGCGCGAAGACCGGGACTTGAAGGGGATAGCGGTGACGGTACAAAACCTTTTGACACAGCCTGCGTCCGCCAGCGAAATCCCGCTGGACATTCAGGGTACTGCGTTTCAACAACGTGTGTGGAGCGCCCTGCGTATGATCCCGCGCGGGCAGACGCGCAGTTATACCGATGTGGCCAGGCAGATTGGGTCTCCGACTTCCGTGCGGGCGGTTGCAAACGCTTGCGGGTCTAACCCCGTGGCCGTGGTGATTCCGTGTCATCGCGTGTTGCAGAAGAACGGCAGCATGGCAGGATACAGGTGGGGCATGGAAAGAAAAGCGGCGCTGCTGAGAGCCGAGCAAGCTTCTACCACGGAGACGCGGAAGCACGGAGAAAATCAGGGTCATTGATTCGTGCGCACGAGTCGGGCTGGAACAGGAAACCAGCGCAGAGTTAGCATAGTAAGTTATGTCAATGCTGACTCTGCTGGTGAATGGGACTGAACGCAAGGTGGAGGCCCAGGCAGGCGAACCGCTATTGTGGGTATTGCGCGATCGCCTGGGTTTGACGGGGACGAAGTATGGTTGCGGTGAAGGCCAGTGCGGCGCATGTACGGTGCTGCTGGATGGCAAGCCGGTTCGCTCCTGCCGCACTCCCGCCGAATCTGCGACGGGGAAAAAGATCCTGACCATTGAGAGCCTGGGTGAGGACGGAAAGCTTACCGCTCTGCAACAGGCTTTTCTCGACGAGGAAGCATTTCAGTGTGCTTACTGCACGTCTGGCATGATCATGTCAGCGCACGCTCTGCTTGCTGCCACGCCGCACCCGAGTGATGAAGAGATCATCCGCCACATGGACGGCAACGTTTGTCGCTGCGGGACCTATCAGCGCATTGTGGCTGCCATCCACCGGGCCGCGGGAGGGAAAAAGGCATGAGCAGCCGTCCTCC
>DASUBD010000376.1:0-11395 GCA_035763445.1 Candidatus Angelobacter sp. | reverse complement strand
GCCGCCACAAGTCCGTGTGCACGGTCATCTGCAGCCGCTCGATATGCCGCCGCTCACTCCTTCTGAAACCAAGCAGCTGGCGTATAGCGTCCTCACGGACGCGCAAAAGCATCGCTTTGAAGAGAATCTTGAGCTCGATTTTTCTTTCGGACTGAAAGGCCTGGCCCGATTCCGCGGTAACTGCTTTAATCAGCGCGGCGCGGTCGGAGCTGTTTACCGCGTAATTCCGTTCGAGATCAAAACCTTCCAGCAGCTCAATCTTCCTGCCATTGTGGGTAAATTGTGCGAAAAGCCGCGCGGACTCGTACTCGTCACTGGTCCTACTGGTTCCGGCAAATCCACCACGCTCGCTGCCATGCTCGACAAGGTGAACACAGAGCGCCATGACCACATTATTACCATTGAAGATCCAATCGAGTTCGTGCACCAGAACAAGAGCTGTCTGGTTAATCAGCGTGAAGTCCACTCTGACACCAAATCGTTCAGTGACGCTCTCCGGGCTGCGTTGCGTGAAGATCCAGACGTGGTTCTCATTGGCGAAATGCGCGACCTGGAAACAATTGAATCTGCCTTGCGCATTGCGGAAACAGGCCACCTTACCTTCGGGACGCTGCACACCAATTCTGCAGCCTCCACCATCAACCGTATCATTGACGTTTTTCCCTCGCACCAGCAGTCTCAGATTCGCGCCCAGTTGTCGCTCGTTCTGGAAGGCATTCTCTGCCAATCTTTGCTGCCGCGCGTGGGAGGAAGCGGGCGCGTCATGGCCATGGAAATTCTTGTTCCTAACGCGGCCGTGCGCAACCTGATTCGCGAAGACAAAATTCACCAGGTTTATTCGGCCATGCAGTCGGGCCAGGACCGGTTTGGAATGCAGACTTTCAACCAGTCCCTTGCCACGCTCTATTTCCAGAAGCAGATCACGCTGGAAACGGCGTTGCAGCGCTCGTCCATGCCGGATGAATTGCAGGACATTATCAATCGCGGAGTGATCGCGGCCAAGGCAACGGCCGCTCCTTTGCGGCGATAAGAAATGAGTGCACTCTCCCTTTGTTGGTAGGCAACGAGCACGAGAGGAGTCGTTGATATGCCGGTATTCACATTCACAGGTACTGATTCCCAGGGAAAGAGAATTTCCGGGGAACGGTTGGGCGATAGCAAAGCTGCCGTGACTATGCAGTTGCGGCGCGAGCGCATCACGCCCGGCGCCATCAAGGAGAAAGGCAAGGAATTTGCCCTGCCCAAACTGGGCACCGGCAAAGTCCCAATCAAGGACACTGCCGTTTTCTTCCGCCAGTTCTCCGTCATGATTGATGCTGGACTTCCACTGGTGCAGTGTCTGGAAATTCTCGCTGCCAACCAGGAAAATCTCTTCTTCCAGAAGTGTCTCACTGGCGTCCGGACCACTGTGGAAGGCGGTTCCACTCTGTCCAACGCCATGCGGCAATACCCCAAGATTTTTGACGACCTCACCACCAACATGATTGAGGCCGGCGAAGCGGGCGGTATTCTGGATACCATTCTTCAGCGTCTTGCCACTTACGTGGAAAAGAACGTCAAGCTGAAGTCTGCCGTCAAATCAGCTCTGATCTACCCGGTTTCCGTCATCAGCATCGCCGGCCTGGTGGTTGGCGCATTGCTCAAGTTTGTGGTGCCCATCTTCGCCAACATGTTCGCCAGCATGAGCGTTGATCTGCCGCTGCCCACCAAAATCGTCATCGGCCTCAGCAACTTCGTTAAGGACTGGTGGTGGGTGGTCGTGGCCCTCATGGTGGTTATATTCGTGGGTATTAAAACCATCCGCAAAGATCCCAAGGGCCGTTACGCGCTGGATAAATTCATGCTCGGCCTGCCCGTGATCGGCCCGGTGTTGCGCAAGATTGCTGTCGCGCGCTTCACCCGGACTCTGGGAACTCTCATCACCTCTGGCGTTCCCATTCTGGAAGGTCTTGCCATTACAGCAAGAACTTCCGGTAACGCCGTTCTTGAAGTAGCGCTCATGAAAGTGCGCAAGGCTGTGGAAGAAGGCCGGACCATTGTTGATCCTCTGAAAGAAAGCGGCGTCTTTCCCAATATGGTTACCCAGATGATCGGCGTGGGTGAAGCCACCGGCGCCATGGATGCCATGCTGCAGAAGATCGCAGATTTTTATGAGGACGAAGTGGATGCCGCCACCAAGAATATGTTGACGCTGCTGGAGCCCGTGATGATCGGCTTCCTCGGCGTTGTCGTAGGCGGAATCGTCATTTCGCTCTACATGCCGCTGTTCTCCATGATCTCAAAGCTCTCGGGATAACAGAAAAACGGCAGCTTATAGTACCGGCATAGGAACAGGCGGAATGGGAGAAATCAGGTTCAACGAGCGGGCATGGTTGACATGGCTGGTCAAGGTCCGTGTCATCATTATTTCTTTTTTGCTCGCCGTTGAGCTCCTGATCGTTAACCTGACTCCGAATAACGTCCCGGTCCGCCTGTTTGAAACCATCATTGTTGCCTGGTTCACCATCTCCTTCTTTTTCTTCGTTCTGCAGTCTCTCTGGAATGAGTACCAGCCCCAGGCCATAACACAGCTTTTTACTGACCTTGCTTTTGTCACCGCCGTGGTCTACGTCACCGGCGGTATTGATACTTTCTTTAACTTCCTTTATCCGCTGGTCATCATTGTGGCCAGCATCTTACTGCCTCGATACTGGGCTTACCTCACCGCAGCCGTCTCATTCATTTTGTTTGGAGCGGTCCTTGAGCTGACCTATTTTGAAAAGCTCCCATCGTTCCAGTCATCGCCGCGTCCTGATGCCAAGTCCCTTCTGGCTGTCATTCTCATTAATTTATTCGCCTACCTTGCCGTTGCGCATCTTTCCAGCGCTTTGGCGGCCAAGCTTCGCCAGGCCGGCATGGAGTTGCAGGACAAAAGCGGTGAACTGCTCAGTCTCCAGGCTCTGCATGAGAATGTCGTTCACTCTATTCGCAGCGGTCTGATCACCACGGATATTGAAGGACGCATCACGCTCGTGAATGCTCCGGGACAGAAGCTGCTGGAGCGGACTACATCTTCCATCTATGGCAGGTATGTATCAGAACTTTTTCTCGATCGTCTTCCGCACCTTGAGGGCATCTCAGCCCAGGGTGAGGTCCGCGGTCTCACTCCCGCCGGAGGAGAAAAGACTTTTGGTGTTACTGTCACTGCGTTGACTGTGCCCGCGCACGGCACCATCGGCTACGTCTACACCTTTGAAGACCGCACTGAGTTGCGCCGTCTGGAGCGCGAGATCCGCATGCGTGACCGGCTTGCCGCTGTAGGACGTCTCGCGGCCGGCATTGCTCATGAAATCCGCAATCCCCTGGCTTCCATCGCCGGTTCCATCAAGGTGCTCTCGCAGATCTCGCCCTTCAATGATGAGCAGCGCACTCTGGTCGACATCATCACCCGCGAATCTTCTCGCCTGAATTCCATCATTTCTGACTTTCTCGCCTACTCCCGCGAGAAGAGCTACAAATTTTCCCGCATGGATTTGGTTCCTCTGCTCGATGACATGCTGGTGCTGCTTTCCAATCGCTCGCAATCCCCGGACCTGAAAATTGAACGCAGCTTCGCGGTTCAGCAGGCTTTTGCCGCTATTGATGCTGACCGCATGAAGCAGGTGTTCTGGAACCTGTTGGAGAATGCGGTGCGCGCGGTGGAGCAGGTGGAACAGCGCGGAACCATTCGCGTTTCTGTTGAACCTGCGGGTGACTACTGGCGCATCGCCATAATTGACAATGGCCCCGGAATTCCTGCCAATATGATTGAAAAGATTTTTGAACCATTCCAAACCAGCTTTGAAGGCGGCACGGGACTCGGGCTGGCCATTGTCTATCAGATTGTTCAGGCGCACGGCGCCAGCATTAGCGTGCAGTCGAGTGTTGGCAACGGCGCCGAATTCATCATTGAAATCCTTAACGCCAGGGCAGCGGAACCGGAAACGCCGGAGATGGCAAACGCGGAGGTCTCACATGGCTAGCATTCTCGTCTGTGATGATCAACGCTCCATCTGCGAGATGCTGGATATTTCGCTGCGCAAGGATGGCCATCGCGTAGAAACCGTAAACGCAGGCGATGCCGCCAAAAAGAAGCTCAGCTCTGCCAATTATGAAGTCCTGATTACAGACATCAAGATGCCCCAGACGGACGGCATTGAAGTCCTCAACTTTGCCCGTGAAGCGTCTCCGGACACCTCCGTTATTCTCATTACCGCCGTGGAGGACTATGAAGCAGCGGTCCAGGCGGTGAAAGGCGGCGCCTTCGATTACATCCATAAGGGCCCCGGCCTGGTGGAAGAGCTCAAGCTGTCAGTGGGACGAGCGGTGGAAACTCTCACTCTGCAGCGGCAGAACTTCGCCTTTAAGCGTGATGCCGCCAGCCGCAACTCGCTCGATAACATCATTGGCAAGAGCCCGGCAATAGAAAAGCTCAAGAGCACCATCCGCACAGTAGCTCCCACCAGCAGCACAGTTCTGATTTACGGCGAAAGCGGCACCGGTAAGGAACTGGTCGCGCGCGCGGTCCATGCTTGCTCGCCGCGCACCAGCGAGCCGTTTGTCTCCATTAACTGCGGAGCCTTTCCGGAAACCTTGCTGGAAAGCGAACTCTTCGGCTATGTGAAAGGCGCTTTCACCGGCGCTAGCCAGAACAAGCGTGGCCTGTTTGAAGTGGCCAGCGGCGGCACCATTTTCCTGGACGAAATCAGTGAGATGAGCCCTTCCATGCAGGTCAAGCTGCTGCGCGTTCTGCAGGAGCGCACCATTCGTCCTGTGGGAGGCACCCAGGAAAATCCCTTCGACGTCCGCGTCATCGCCGCCACAAACAAAGATCTGCGTGAGATGGTGGCCGCAGGCGCCTTCCGTGAAGACCTTTACTATCGGGTCAGTGTGATCCCGCTGAATGTAGTGCCTCTGCGCGAACGCCGCGAAGACGTGGAACTGCTGGCCAGTCATTTCCTCAAAAAGTACGCAACCGCCGCTCAGAAAAGCATTGTTCGCATCGACGAAGAATCAATGCGCTCTCTGCGCCAGTATGAATGGCCCGGCAACGTGCGCCAGCTTGAAAATACCATCGAGCGCGCAGTAGCCATGGAAACTTCTGACGAACTTCGCGTAGATATGGAGGCCGAACGTCCGCGCGTTCGTGCCATGGCCGCCGCTGCTAATTCCAACGGCCATCCTCACGTGAGTTCTGACGGCCTCGATCTGGAAAGATACATTGCCGATCTTGAGCGCTCACTGATCGAGCAGGCTCTGCAGCAATCCGGAGGAGTGCAGACCCGCGCAGCGGAACTGCTCAAGGTCTCGTACCGGTCATTTAGGCATCTGCTGAAGAAGTACAACATCTGACGCGGGTAACATCAGAATCATTCCCCTTGTGTGTCATTCCGAAGCGAAGCCGACGAATCTGCTGCCTGGAGCCCATCACGCACTATAACGTTTACATCGTGTCGAACAAATCACGGCGTCTGTACAAGGGGATCACGAGCAATCTTGGAAAGCGTGTCTCCCAGCACAAGAACAAGCTGCTGGATGCCTTCACGGCGCGCTACAACTTTGACATGCTGGTGTATTACGAGATGTTCTCGCAAGTTGCCAACGTGATTGCGTGCGAAAAGCAGATCAAATCGTGCAGACGCGAAAAGAAGCTCCGGCTCATATTGGCGGAAAATCCTTCCTGGCGGGACTTGAGCCTGGAGTGGGAAGATGGTCCCTCCTGTCCAAGCCGAATTACGATGAGCCTACCGGCGGAAAGCCAAACTAACTGAAGACCCCAGCGGATAGCCCCCAACAGATGCCCTGCGGGCGGCTGTTTATTCTCACATATCGGCGGTGATTCGGATCACTGCGGCGTGCAGTCGCTGCATTTACGGTTGAGTTATCTGTTCCCGCCAGAGCGGGAATGGAGTCTGGAGGTTCACATGGAATATCGCGGCCTTTCTTTCAAACCTGGGTTCACAGCATTAGCGTCGATCGTGGTGGCGGCGATTGTCCTAGTGGGGGTGAATCAACTCTCCTCTCAGGCAGCCGACGTGGAGGCGAATGCCGCGGCCTTAAAGCTGTTCCGGCCGCTTCCCGCTGTGATGGATTCGCCTGACAATCCTGTCAGCGATGCAAAGGTAAAACTAGGCAGGATGTTGTACTACGAGGCACGCCTCTCTGCGGGTCACGACATTTCGTGCAATACCTGCCACTCACTGGACGCTTATGGCGCGGAAACGGATCCTGTTTCCGTCGGACACAAGAACCAGAAAGGTACACGGAACGCTCCGACCGTCTATAACGCCGCGGGGCACTTTGTACAGTTCTGGGACGGACGCGCGCCTGATGTGGAAGAGCAGGCTAAAGGCCCGGTGTTGAATCCCATCGAGATGGCGCTGACGTCGGATGCGGCCGCCGTCCGGGTGCTCGCATCCATGCCGGAGTATGTGGCGTTGTTCCGGCAGGCGTTCCCCAAGGATAAGCAACCCATTTCCTTCAACAACATGGCCTTTGCCATCGCGGCATTTGAGCGCGGCCTGGTTACGCCGTCACGATGGGACCGCTTCCTGGCCGGAGACAAATCTGCTCTTAACGGAGCTGAAAAAGCGGGATTCAACACTTTCGTAGCCTCTGGGTGCGCTTCATGCCACAACGGAGCTTATGTTGGCGGCAACAGTTTTCAAAAGCTTGGGCTGGTGGAACCGTGGCCTGATCAGTCCGATCCCGGACGGGAGCAGGTGACTAAGCAGAGTGTCGATAAGCTGGTATTCAAGGTGCCTTCACTGCGGAATGTGGTGAAAACCGGCCCCTATTTTCATGATGGATCGGTTCCTACACTTGAGAAGGCGATTCGTGCCATGGCTGTGCATCAGCGTGGAAGCCAGCTCTCTGATGCAGACGTGAAATCCATTGCGGCATGGCTTGACACATTGACGGGAGAAATCCCCCACGATTACATCAAGCATCCGGTGCTGCCCAAGAGCACGGCGAAAACACCAAAGCCGGTGGGCGAGTAGCGCCCAGCGGAGGCTCAGGAAAGCCAGCTAAGAGAAAACGCATCTCAAGTTCTGAGAAAGCGCATTTGAGACTCTGGTTTCCACGAGAGGAAACCTGGAGGTTAGGGCAACTTTTTGTTTGCGCCTCCCTTTTTCGCCGCGGACTCAAGATAATTTCCAAAACAGATCATTTGGACGCAGCTGTTCAACATCTGTAGCCGATGTTGCGGAAATCTGATATGGTGCACATTTTCAGGTTTGAGGAGGAAGACGGATGGATGTGCATCCCCCGCACGCTGCAATTCATAGCTGGCGTGACTTCTTTGTTCATTTAATCATCATTACCCTGGGCCTTCTGATCGCGCTCGGGTTGGAAGGCGTTGTGGAATGGGCGCACAACAAGCACCTCGTCCACACTGCGGAAGCAAACCTAAGAGCTGAATTGCAGGACAACCGAAAGACTTTGGCGGGCGATTTGAGGTTCTTGAATAACTTCCAAAAGCAGATGGAATCCGACTTGTCGATTTTGTCCACTTACAAAGCTACGAAGCATGCAGGCCAGGAATTAAGATTCAACTGGACATGGAACGGTCCCGCAAGCGCGGCATGGGACACTGCCCGGAATACCGGCGCCGTTGCTCTCATGAACTATGAGACAGCAGAAACCTACTCGGATATTTATCAGCAGCAGGCGTCGGTGGCCGCACAGTCACGCGGTTTTATCCGCGACATCTATACGACAGCAGCCCCATTGGAGGGAGGACAGAAATTAGGCGAGCTGAAGCCGGCACAGGTTGATGCAATGATCGCGAACGGGCAGCAAGCAATCGCAGACCTCCAATACCTGCGCGACCTCAGCGAAAGCCTGGCGCGACTGTACGAGAGAGCGCCAAAATAGATCATGTGCTCATCCGCTGAGCGCATTTCCCAAGTATCAGCATCGTAGAATTCAAACGGCAGCCATTGCGAACTAAAGCGGTGGAAACTTTGCCGGCGGACGGCGATGATGTGTCGCCTGTTCGTACGCGTACCCATATTTGATCAGCTCGCCCTCGCTAAATGCTCTCCCGAGAAATGTCAGCCCTGCAGGCAGCGAACCGTGTGTGAATCCCATGGGAACCGTTATCGCGGGAAAGCCGGTCTGGGGCGAGAGGATCTGGCTGTTGTCTCCTGCCGGGCTCTTCATGTCTCCCACTTTTCGCGGAGGATTGCTCCAGGTTGGATAAATGATGGCGTCTACGCGTGTGTTATCCATTGCGGCGAGCAGGGCATTGCGGAATGCGATTTTTTTCGGGTTGCGGTACACGTCCAGGCAGGGCGGCTCCTGCGCTTCCGCTGTTGTTTTGGGCTGAATCGACTCTTTCAAGCGCTGTTCAATATAGGGCAGGTACAAGCCTGATTCCACGATCTCCGCCAGGCTCTTATAGCGCGCATTTTGCGCGTGCTGGACGAGATAGTGGTTCAGGTCGGCCTGGAAATCGCCACACCAGATATTTTCGGTGAGCTTTTCAAAATCAGGAATCACGAATGGATCCACAATCTCAGCGCCTTGCGCTTTGAGGTCACGAATTGCAGATTCCGCCAGGTCCTTGATCGCCGGGTCAGTGGTGGGCGTATCAATGTACTTGCGGAATACGCCGATGTGGACACCGCGCAATCCGTTTTTATCAAGGAACCGGGTGTAGCTCCTGGGTATCTTGCCGTCTGAGAGTTTCGTCACCGGATCGGCGGGATCGTATCCGGCCACCACATCCAGCAGTGTGGCGGCATCTTCCACGGTTCGCGCCATCGGCCCGCCTACATCATTGCCGCTGTACAAAGGAATGATCCCGTCGCGGCTGGTCAGCCCAATCGTAGGCCGAATACCAACCAGGTCATTGTGTGAAGACGGGCCACGAATTGAGTTGCCGGTATCAGTCCCAAGCCCAATTTCGCCGAGGTTCGCAGCGACAGCGGCGCCAGTGCCGCCACTGGAACCCGCGGGTACTCGCTCCAGATCGTAGGGATTGCGTGTAATGCCGCCCATCGAACTCACGGTGACATACGGGCTGAACGCCCATTCTGCCATGTTGGACTTGGCCAGAATGATGGCGCCTGCAGCGCGGATTTTTTTTACCATAAAGGCATCCTCGGCCGGAACAAAGCTCTTCAGCGCCAGCGATCCTCCCGTGGTCTGCAGGTCCCTGGTGTCATAGTTGTCCTTCACGATCATGGGAATGCATTCGAGAGGACGGAGCCTGCCACTATGTTTGAATTCGCTGTCCTCGCGATCAGCTTCTTTGAGAGCGTTAGGATTCACCAGAACCAGGGAATTGAGTCCGCTTGGCTGGTCATACGCGCTGATGCGCGCGAGATACGATTGCACCAGTTCGTGACAACTGATTTTGCCGGTGCGGATCGCCCGGTGAGTAGCGGCGATGGTAGTCTCCGCAACTTCGAACCGGCTCCGGCTCTGTGCGCTGAGGCAAGGGATGAAAAGCCATATAAAAATGAGAACGAAGAGGGATCGGTGCAGACGAGTGGCAATCACCATCTATGCAGTTCCTGCTTTCCTGGAGGTATGTAAACGAATGCTACAGTGAGTTTAAGGAAAGAAATGCTAACACAGCTCAGAGAGTCTTCCGCCATTGCAGTCGAACTCACAGGCAGACGCTTGATGATTCGGCATCCTCGCCATCAGGCTATTTTTTCTGCTTCCTCTTGATACGCACTCGCCTCATTCAAAATTGCAACCGTCTCCGCGTCCAGCTTCAGCCTTGCCGCTTCCACCAATTCATTCAGTTGCTCCAGGCTGGTTGCACTGGCAATGGGCGCAGTAATACTCGGCCGTGCCATAAGCCACGCGATTGCAATTCTCGCTGCCGTCGAGCCCTTTTCCTTTGCCACCTGCTCCAGCGCAGCCACAATGCGCAGTCCGCGATCATTCATGTATTTCTGAACAAACTTCCCCCGCGCGCTTTTTTCAAGATCGGCCTGCGTCCGGTACTTGCCGGTAAGAAAACCGCTGGCCAGCGAGAAATACGGAATGACCCCAAGATTTTCTTCCACGCACAACGGCTCGAGTTTTGTTTCGTAGTCGGTGCGGTCATACAGGTTATAGTTGGGCTGCAGGCTTTCGTATCGCGCATATCCGTGTTTGCGGCTGGCCTGCAATGACATTTCCAGGCGTTCCGGGCTGAAGTTTGATGCTCCAATCACTCTCACTTTGCCCTGTTTCACCAGCCGCGCATACGCTTCAAGCGTTTCTTCCACCGGCGTATTTGCGTCGTCGCGATGCGATTGATATAGATCGATGTAATCAGTCTGCAGGCGGCGCAAAGATTCTTCCACTTCGCTCAGAATGTAATCTCTGGACAGTCCTTTTCTTCCCGCCACCTCGGAGCCAACCTTCGTCGCGAGGATTACCTTGTCGCGGTTTCCGCGGGCCTTGAACCATTTGCCGATCACGGTCTCTGATTCGCCACCCTTGTGTCCGGCCACCCACGTTGAATAGCTGTCCGCCGTGTCAACAAAATTGAATCCAGCATCCAGGAAACTATCCAGAAGCTTGAAAGAGGTGCCTTCGTCCGCAGTCCATCCAAAAACATTCCCGCCAAAACACAGCCGTGAGACCTCAAGGCTGGAATTTCCAAGCCTGCGTTTTTCCATTTGTCATCTCCGGGGTATTCGAAACCCCAAACGCCTCTGAAATGCAGAGGACCAGAGTAAGCAGAGGAATCGAAGTTAATGTTTCCGTTCGATGATTCTGCGTTTCTGTTGAAGTGAAAGATTTTGCTCTGATGGAGCGCAACTGGATTTTCTCCGTTGCCTCCGTCCTCTGAGTTCCAAGATTTTGGGGTTATGGGTTCTTGGGTTTCGGCCTGGCGTAGTTCTCCATCTCAGATGTCCACTTGAGAAAGCGTCCAAGCTGTTTCCGTTCTCGGAACAGAAAGCCCCAGAACTCCAGAAATCCGATTTTGTCCATTTTGAGACCGGAATACGTTTCCATGCGCCAGCGCAAATACGGGCTGCGCCAGGGAGCCAGGTGATGCCCACGGCTTGAATTCCACAAAAACCGCACTAGCTGTCGCATCTTCTAAATATGTGTCCTGTAGTCAGAGTGCTCCTTCTCAAAGGTTGGAGCGGAACGTCAAAGAAATTAACGGCAAAGAGATTATAGATTCTTAATCTTCTGCAAATTGGGTATCCCGCGCAATCTCCATCATCCAAAGGTCAGCGTCACCTCGGTTCCGCGGTCCGCGCCCGCCAGTCTCGCTGCCGATCCCTTATTGGCAGAAATCTCCAGAAAACCTGTGCTGCCCAGGATCGCGAACAACTCTCCCGCTTGTCCGGTTGAATAACTGATATTCAGCTTCGTTATCTCGGCTTTTCCAGCTGTAATCTTAAATGCTTGCGAG
>DASUBD010000375.1:0-7658 GCA_035763445.1 Candidatus Angelobacter sp. | reverse complement strand
GCCCCTACTGCGCCAAAAGCTGTGGGGCAACTGTAAGTTTGCGTCTGCGCCAGTGAAGGTTGAGGCACCAGCATCAGACCAACCAGAGTTACTGCCAGAATGGCGCGAAACGTCTTCTTTGCCGGTGGAAAGCTCGCGCGGACAGCAGCGAATCTGAGAGCGTGGCATCTTGCGGATTTCATTGCGTGCCTCCTCCGCCTCTGGCGGTATGTTCAAGTTCGCAGGGAGGGTCCAGATGCGGCCGAAGAGCAGGTTCGCTCTTCGACCGCCTGGGCTGTCTGACTACCGAATGCGCGTGAGTACGGAAGATGCCGTGCCACCTTTCGATGACTGGGCACTGATGGAAACCACGCTGCATGGGGTCTTGTAATTGGCGTTGAGGTTGCAAGCCGGGGCAGGAGCTCCGACCACGTCAATCAGGTAGAGACCGCCGGCTCCGCCGGTGAAGAGGTTTCCAATACCTCCGTGCGCTGGATCGGGGTCATACGTCCAAACTCCTGGAGCGGTCTGCACGCAGGGTGCAGCTGCGTTTTCGCACCGATACGGCAGCAGGAAGATCTGGATGGTTGGATCGATCGTGTTGTCAGTGACGTTGACGATCAACCGCTGTTTGTTGGTACGGTACTCGGCCGCCGTGATACTGAACACGTCGGTGACGGTGATTGTGGTGGTGATCGGGGCCGAAACCACGCCCCCAGCGTTGATGGCGGTTATCGTCAGCGTGACCGAAACCGGCGTAGCCGGAGCGTTGAAGGAAACGGTTGCGCTGGTGGGACCCGAAGGAGTCACGCACAGATTTCCCTGCACTACTCCCAGAGCGCAGCCACCGGATGGGAATTGCAGAGTTCCAGCAGGGGTCTGCGTAACGGTGAAGAGGAGCGGTGTTTGCGCCGGCACATTGGGATCAGACCCGGTGATTAGGATGCTGACGTCCGAGGCGTTCACGGGCACTGAAACCGCTGCTACGGGATTGGCTACCGGCGGCAGGATGGGGACGGGCGGAGTGATGGTCACCGTCACTGGCGCCGACGTGAAAATCCCAATTGTATTGGTCGCGGTTACCGTAAGCGTGATGTTCGTGGGTGCTACCACGCCCGAGGGCGCAGTGAAGCTCACAGTGGCACTGGTTGGGCCAGTGGAGGTAATCACCAGGCTCAGCAGAGCAGGTGCTCCAGCCTGGCTGACGGTCCAGGTTAACGGCGTTGCTGCCGGCACATTAGGATCGGAGCCGGTGACATTGAAAGACCCTGCCGCTCCGGAAGCTACCGATTGATTGGGAATCGGATTCACGGTCGGGGCCGACGCTGCGGCAACGGTCACAGTCGTGGTCGAACTCGAAGATCCGCCGCAATTAGTGGCCGTGAGCGTCAAGTTGAACGTAGTTGAAACAGCCACCTGCGGCGCCGTGTAGTTGGTAGCGGCGAGGTTGGCATTCGAGAATGTTCCACCGGTCGCCGTCCAGGCATAGGCGATGGGCTGTGTTCCGGTGGCATTGCCCGTTAACGGGATGGTTCCTCCGGAATTGACCGCGTATGGCCCTCCAGCGTTGGCGACTGCGGCTGAACAGGTTATGGCTGGAACAACGTTGCTGGGCCAGGGATTGAGCTGCCCCACCAGCGTACCGACCGATGAGCTGTACCCGCCCTGTGCCAGGAAGTCGATGGTATTGAAGTTGTTCTCCGGAATTGGAGTCCCGGGAACGTTCTCCGGGAAAATGTATTCCAGAACCGGTGCATGATACTGGCCGTAGACGATCCCGTTGGCTGACCTGGGAGATCCTGGGCCAATGGGCGCGGTAAATGCACCCTGAATCACCGCTCGAACCTCGCGTGGCGGCGGCAGGAAAGTGTTCGAAGCGTTCATTACACAATCCTTATCTGGTCTTGTGGGGTTTGACCCGAACGGCAGACACGGCGGACGGAAGCGCCAGCGGCCTTTGACCGCGCCCAAGCCATTTTCCGGTCCCGGATCAACGCCGATTGTGCCAAAGTCACGATCAGCAGTCGCGCCGGTGAGTGGGCTGAAATCGATTCCATAGAGATGGATCTTTCTCTGGTTCACCCCAGTCGGATCCGCATCCGTGGTCATGCCTTCAAAGCGGGTTCGTGCGGTCGCTTCTCCGGCGCCAACCACCGTTAGTCCTCCGGTCCCCACAATGGTGACCTCTGTCGAGACATAAGCCGGATCGGTGCCGGGGGCTGTGTAGATGGCAGCGTTGTTGTTAATCGTATGGGCCGAGATATAAGTCGCGGCCATTCCAGCCGCCGGCCAGGGTCCAGCTGTCGGACCGCCGCCCGGACAGCCGGTGATAAGGCAGTCCTGGACCAGCGTTCCTGCATAAGTCACCCAGTCGCCCACTTCGAACGGGGCCTGAATACTCGGATCAGGTGATCCGCCTCCCGGAGGCTTCATTGTGAAGTTGGTGCAGCGTAGGCCGGCCGTAGCTGGGGCCAGACAGTTGATCGCTGGGTCCCCAACCATGCGCCTCTGGGTCACAGGGCAAATTGCATCGTCGGGGTTGCCGGCTACGTTCGGGTCGGCCAGCACGCGTGGCACGCACATGGGAAAGCCCGTGGCGGAAGCGATGGTGGGATTGTCCTGGTCCACCTGGAACCGTACATCCGGCGATTGTCCGCGGCTGTAACGTCCCGTGCCGAGCGCTACATCTCCGGCGGTGGTAATTACCGGATCGTTGATTTGCACACGGGCACCCGCGGCACAATTGCCTATCGGGCCACCTACACGCATTTCCCCGGTAGCGTAGTTGATGCAGTTGATGTAGCCTGCACCCGAGTTCAAGGCTTGCTGGGAAATGTAAATGAGCCCGGCAATGTAAACGTCAGCGCCACCTTGTCCGCCCAGCACGCGATTGCCGATTACATGTGCCTCATAGGTGGTCAGGGGCGCTGGAGCATCGTTCAGCGCCATACCCGTGGCCGCTCCCGTATAGGGCGCCGGCGCCAAAGCAAAAAGTTCCTGCCACGTAAGGGCGTTGGCAGGCAGGATCACAATGGTTTCTGATGGCACGGTAATTACCAGGCCATTGACGGTGATAAATCCGCCCTGATGCGCGCCTGAGCCGCTGCCGCTGCCGGGTCCACCCAGCGTCGCACTTTGAATAAAACCGGTCACGTCAAACTGTGACGATGCCGGAACTGGTAACTGCCCTGCGGCAAATGCAGGGAGCAGAATGATCATTAATAAAGTGAATAGAATGCTTCGGGTTGAGGCCCCGCGCCGGTGAGTTGCGCCTACCACCCGGGCTGTTTTGATTTTCAGGCGTTCTGTTTTTGTCATGAGAGTCTCTCCGTCATACCTTCATTTCGCAATTCTTTTTGCGGGCCAGATTGGCAGCAGCATGGGAAGTAACCGGAAAGTGCTGCGACGCAATTGGAAGAGCGGCAAGTTCACATGGCGAGTGTGCAACACGGATTCGACTCTCACCATCCCGTCATACGGGGAGACAGCACTGGTTTTGTGCCGGATAAGTTGGAGGGAGAACCACGGTCTGGGAATGCATCTTTAGCTCTTAGCTTATTCCGTTACACCAGTGCCAGGCTTTTAACACGCTGAGACAGCACGAGCCTGCTCGAAGTCGATCGGGCAAGGAGAGCATGGATTGGTTTGGGCCATGCTGGTACTGTCTTAGATTTAAAGGCTAAGAGCTAATGGTTAAGAGCTAAACGTTGCTTTACTGAATTACGCCATTTCGAAGCGCATAGCGCACCAGGCCTGCGGTATCGTGGATATGCAACTTTTCCATCAGGTTCGATCTGTGGGATTCGGCAGTGTTTACGCTGATCTTGAGAAGGGTCGCGATTTCTTTCGTGGTCTTCCCCTCAGCCACCAACTGTAACACCTCACGCTCGCGATCACTGAGCGGCCGATCCGGAAGATCATCTTTTGACAGGAAGGCCTGGACAACGGCCTGAGAGATGCTTTGAGTCAGATACATCTCTCCTCGACATACAGCCCATAATGCCTGGGCAAGCTCGCTGGAAGCTTTAGTTTTTAGAACGTATCCTCTGACCCCGGCTCGCAGGGCCTCCAGTACAACGTGTTCTTCAGTATGCTGGGTAAGTAAAACGACTTTTGTCCGCGGACTGCATTTGATAATCTCACGCGCCGCATAGATTCCGTTGAGCACGGGCATGGAGAGATCAAGGATCGCCACCTCCGGATGGTTTATTTCGCAGAGCCGCACGGCTTCCCGGCCGTCCGATGCTTCACCGATGAATGAGAATCCCTCTGATTCCATGAGAGCCCGCAATCCCTGTCGGACCATCTCATGGTCGTCTGCAATTACCACCCGAACAGCCATACATCACTCCCCCAGGTCCGGAATTTAAGCCGAGCCCTGAAATATATGACCAAATGATGGGGTCCAGTTAAATCTGGAACGGAGAAACTGCCTTATCTGAGACTGAGTACCCAGTTTAGATTGAGCTTACACCATTTCAATCGGAAGTACATTAAAGACTTCGGCTGTACCTGGAGAGAGCGAATGGCCCTAAATCATCCCATGCCTTCGCATTACTCCTGGCAAGTCTATGTGATTAAAAATGCGACTACTTTGGTCTTGCACACACGTCCAGGAAAGACGAAGCATTTTGCATCTGAAAATGCTAACCCACCTTCTGGCTTGACCTTCTTTCATTAAATTCCTTAATCTCGCGCTGGAACCTCTGTAAACGCGTTATGGTTAGCCTGCTGTAAGTTCGGGGCGGATTGTGCTCAGTAATGACCTGGCCAATGGCCACCATTCTCGCAAGATAATTACATGCCTTGATGCCCTTCCTTCACAAGTGAGGCTCCGCCAATGAGCTGGAAGTACGGAGTAATTCGACGGGTGTTCTCGCCGCTGATGATGATTGTTCTGGTCGCGACCATGCTTGTCACAATTGCTTTGTGGCGGGTAGAAAACCGCAACGAACGCGAACACATTCAGAGAATGACCGGACTTGCCACCTCTGCGGTAGCAGCCGACCTTAGCTCCGATATGGAAGCTTGGATGCTCGGTCAAATACGGCTGGCGAAAATGTGGGAGATCGCAGAACCTAGCTATTCGCAGTGGTCTGCGTTTACCGAACTCTACCTGGAGCATCATCCTGGATGTCTAGCCATCGTCTGGCTTGATCCGAAATATCAGGAACGCTGGGTCTCGCGAGCACGGGGCCGGAAATCGCCGCTCGCAACCGACGACACTCTGCCAATGCTTCTGACTCGCGCTCTCTCTTCTCGTCAGGCCACCCTTTCCAGCCTGCTCGCTTCCGCCGACGGTACTAAACAGTGGCTAACGGTTGTGCCCATCTTTCGCGGAAATGCGTTTCGCGGTTATGTGGTTGGTTATTTTGACGTTCAGCGCTCGCTGGAGAACATGCTCGATGACATCAAAGGGCTGAATTTCGCTGTTTCTGTCCAGGAAAACGGTGTGACCGGGTTCATCCTGGCTGGCAGTTCTGATGAAAGGCACAGAGAGTTGGCCCACTCCCTGGACATTGCTCTTTCCGGCACCACATGGAATGTGCAGGTCTGGCCACGCGCTGAGGCCATGCATGACATGCAATCAAACCTGCCGCCGATGACATTTCTTTTCGGCATAGCTGTTGCCCTGCTGCTCATGGCAATTACGCGGTTTTATGAATCGCTGCGTTCTTCGCGGGCCCGCTTTGCGGGCATTCTGGAAATCTCCGCTGAAGCGGTGATTTCGACTGATGATAGACAGAACATCACGCTATTTAATCGCGCCGCTGAGAGCATTTTTGGCCATGCTGCCCATGAAGCCCTTGGGCAAAGTCTTGACTTGCTTATTCCCGAGCGTTTTCAGTCCATCCATCATGAGCACATTGAGCGATTCCGGCAATCAGATAAAACCAGTTTGCTTATGTCAGATCGTCGCCGGGTGCTTGGGCGCAGGAAGGATGGCAGCGAATTTCATATGGCCGCCTCAATTTCAAAACTTGATGTTGGCGGCCAAAGAGTGTTTACCGTCAGTTGCAGCGATGTGACGAATGAAGTGCTCGCTGAGGATGCGTTGAGGAAGGCGCACGACCAACTCGAATTGCGTGTCCGGGAAAGGACTGCGGAATTGGAATTGAGCAACCAGGCCCTTCGTGCCGAAATTGTCGAGCGCAGACGTGCAGAGGAAGAAGTAGCGGAGCTCTCCCGGCGAATGTTGCGGGTCCAGGAAGAAGAGCGCCGCAAACTCGCGCGCGAACTTCATGATGGAGCCACCCAGAACCTGCTCGCACTTTCATTAAACATGGCGAGAGTGCGTAAGACAGCCGCAAGCGAGCCGGTGCCTGACGCCAGACTGGCAGAGTGGGTGCAAATGACTGAAGATTGTGTCAACGAACTGCGCACTGTCTCTTATTTGTTACACCCGCCGCTGCTTGAGGAACTGGGGCTTACGATTACATTGCGCGGGTTCGTCGAAGGATTTGCCCGCCGCAGTGGTATCGCCGTGACCATGAACATTTCCGGCGAACTGGATAAATTGGGATTTGAAGTGGAATTGGCAGTATTCCGCATCTTGCAGGAAGCGCTGTCCAACGTTCATCGCCATTCACGCAGCAACACGGCCAGAGTTCAAGTGTCCTGTGATGGGCGCACATTCCAGCTTGAAATCGCTGATCGGGGCCGTGGAATTCCAGACGGATCTGTTGAAGGTGTCGGCCTGGCATCCATGCGCGAGCGAGTAAGGCTGCTCAAGGGAAAACTGGCAATTAAAAGCGGCCAGGAAGGCACCTCGATCAGCATCCATTTACCGGTACCTGCTTCCAAAGCTGCTTCCTCAAGCAGTGTTGCATAGTTCGCTCTCATGTTTCTCCCGGAGCAAAATCACGGAACTACCTGATGCAATGAAATTCAGCCAGGGCTTACCTTTAAAGCGTGCCCGTAATCGGGAATTGTGGAAATACCCGGAGGAATGGTTAGGAAAGACCTACGAACCAGAGTGCAAGACTGGGAGCGCAATGCCTTACAGCAAGTGCATCCCCTTTTGTGGTGCA
Source organism: Candidatus Angelobacter sp. (assembly GCA_035763445.1). Classification (GTDB taxonomy): domain Bacteria; phylum Acidobacteriota; class Terriglobia; order Terriglobales; family Acidobacteriaceae; genus Angelobacter. The sequence continues at coordinate 648 of DASUBD010000375.1, read as the reverse complement.
GAAATTGAGGGCTCAAATGCCGCCAAAAAAAGCAAGCCACATTCCTGTGTTAGCTGTGGACGATTCTCCCGCATTCCTGCACACACTGTGCATGTTTCTTGAAGGCGATCCAATCTTTAAAATTGTGGCAACAGCACGCAGTGGAAGAGATGCGATTTCTGCGGTCGAGCTGTGGCATCCCAAGCTGGTGCTGATGGATCTCCAAATGCCAGAGATGAATGGTCTGCAAGCTACTGCGAAGCTTCACCAGTATTTTCCCGACCTTCCCGTGATTATCCTCACTGCGCATGACTTTCCCATTGCGCGTGAGGCTTGCATCAAACACGGCGCTTACGGGTTTGTTCTTAAAGGTCAGCTTGGCGATGAACTTCCTGCTCTCCTTATGAAGGCTATGCTTCATTGCAGAAAGTGAGCGTAAACGCCGCCGAGGCTTGAACTACTAACATGAGGGCTACGGACTCAGCGGAGGTTCAAATCTCCCACTGTGCACGTAACAGTATCTCGCTTTTCATTTTCAAACTGTGGCAGGCAGATAGGTCCGGTCTGTCGTTCCTGTTAGCAGCTTATAATAGGCAGTCCATCGAGCTCTGAAGGTCTGTGCCTGATTCGGCAAATCCTCGCTGGTGGCGCAATGATCGCCTTCGCGTT
>DASUBD010000374.1:0-9756 GCA_035763445.1 Candidatus Angelobacter sp. | reverse complement strand
TCGAACATTACGGGGACCGTACCAGCGGGGAGGGGCCGAACCAGAACGGCCTGGATGTTGACCAGGCGATTGAAACCCATCTCGCCGCTTGTGACGGCTGCCGCACTCGTGTGCTGGAATTCCACCGCTCACGGTTTGGCGCCATGAGTGACCCTTTCCCCAGCGCGGCCTGGCAGTCCCATCCTCCCACAGCAGAATGTCCCAGCGAAGATGCCCTGTGCAAGCTTGCCGCCGGCCTGTCCTCCGCCGACGCTGCCCGCATCACCCGACACGCCGCCCAGTGTCCCCACTGCGGCCCCATCCTCCGCGCCTACACTGAAGATTTTTCTGACGACCTCACTCCGGAAGATCAAGCCCTGCTTTCGAAGCTGCAAAGTTCAACTCCGGAATGGCAAAAGAAAATGGCCCAGCAGATGGCCGCAGCCAGCCATGCCCGTGTGGCACAGCCGCCCTCGGCTGTGTTTGGCTCTCCTTCGACCAAAGAGACTCGTGTGGCACAGCCGGGGGCCCCGGACAGCCCGGTTTTGGCTGGACGGGGTGGACTGCCGCCCTCGGCTGTGCGGGTTTCTTCCAAGCAAGGTCCAAAGCGCGGCTTCCACCTGCCCTCGCTCAAATGGGTTCTTGCTCCAATCGCTCTCGCTGCCACAGCCGTAATCGCCTTTTTCATCTGGAACGCCCAGCGCGACACGCCTGAAAAAGTCGAAAAACTCCTCGCCCAAGCCTACACCGAACAGAGAACGATAGAGATGCGCTTCCCCGATGCTGATTACGCACCTATGAGAGTCACGCGTGGAACGGACGACTCCCGCTTCAATAAGCCAGCGCCGCTGCTGCAGGCCGAGGGGATTATCAGCCGTAACCAACAACAGAGCGAAAATGACGTGCAGTGGCTCCAAGCGAAAGCTCAAGCTGACATTCTCGAGCACAATCCCTCTTCGGCCATAACCGTGCTCAACGATGCTTTAAAAACCAACTCTGATTCTTCATCAATAACATTACAGCTGGCTATTGCATATTTTGTTCAGGGCCAGGCTTCTTCGGACGCGAAGCAGTACGAACATACAGTTGAGCTGCTGAGCAAGTTGCTGGCCCGCCAACCGGAAAATATGGTGGCCCTCTTCAACCGCGCCATCGTTTACGAGCATTTGCAAATGTACGCGCAGGCGGCCGCTGATTGGAATACGTTCCTGCAGCATGAGACGGACCCGGGCTGGAAAGGGGAAGCCGAACAGCATTTAAAGAGCATTCAAGAAAAAAAAACTCCTGGCTAATTCATTTGCGAGAACTAGCTGATCTAGCCAACTTGCGGAAACTGGCTGGCACTCATACCTTTTTAGACGATGATTCCGCTCACGAGAGTTATCTTGAGCTCACCCTGACTGCGCTTTTGGATCCCGATTTAACTCGCGGAAAAGCAAAATCTCAGTTTGAAATCTTTGGTCAGCAAATGATCGCTGATCATCAGGACGTCTGGCTTCTGAGATTTGTGCATTCACCTCAGTCGCGGCGCGCGAATCAGCTTCTCAAGAATGCGATCCAATTCAACCTCACCGGAAATTCCCAGCAAGCTGCCGTCTCAGCCAAGGCTGCAGCAGCTCTGTTTAGCGGGGTCCGAAACTCGGCAGGAACCGCCCGCAGCAATTTTGAAAGACTTTACGCACTTCATCGGATGGGTCTGGCCCAGCAATGTGAATCCGAATCGGCGAGCCAACAACGAGCCTTAGAAGTAGATGGGTACCGATGGCTGGGAATTCAGACGTTGATTGAAAATTCGATCTGCGCCTCAATGGCCAACCATTTTGATGCAGCCGCATATTCAATTGAAACCGCGCTGTCTGAGGCACATACTTTTCGATTTGGGACTCTCGCGCTAAGAGCGCTTGGAATGCAAGCCGCCTTCGATACCGCTGAAGGAGCGTTGCGGCCATCATGGTCACTGAACACGCAAGGCTTGGAGCTTTTCTGGAAAGGTTATTACCCGCGTGAAAGAGGCTTTCAATTTTATTCAGATCTGGAAACAGCGGCCGAAAAGGATGGTATGTGGAATTTGGCTGCTGCTTTGCAACGCGAAGCCATAGGCATGCTCGACGAGACTGATCGCCAGGATTTTAAGGCCATGGCGCATTTTCACCTTGCCGCAATTTACGAAATCATTGGCGACACCGCATTTGCCGAGCAAGAATTCGATAGGTCCTATGCCTTATTCAAGAATTTGCCTGAGGATTCAGCAACACGAATGTACGAGGCAATTCCACAAATAGAGCTGGCAGAGCTTGAGGCGAGCCATGGTTCAGTAGCAATGGCGCGCAAGCGTCTTCTGGATATTCACATCAAAGACAAAGCTCGGGACAACTTTCTGATTAGGCTAACGCTTGAAAGAACACTAGCTGCAATTGAACGTAACTTGGGCAATGTCTCTCAAGAAAAAGCCCACCTACAGCAGACTGTCTCCATTGGTAACGAAGGATTTAGAACTCTTTCGTCGCCTGCCCAGCGCTGGCAATGGAGAGGCGAGGTGGAGCAAGCATACAGGCGGTTACTGGACATCGAAGTGTCAGAGAACAGTGAGCCCTGGCAGAGTTTTGCAGACTGGGAGTCTTATCGGTTGCGAGAGATGACCGGGAGTACTCCTTTTCGCGGGCAAGCAATAGAGAATAATGAGGCACTCGATGCTGCGCAAAAGAGGGCTCACACATTCGTACACTCGTCTCTTCTGAGTTTTGCAGTGTTCCCAGAGCGCACGGTCGCATGGCTCGTGGATAACAGAGGAATCCAGGAAACCGTCATTCAGATTCCAGAGCAACAGCTGCAAATGGCAGTGCAGAATTTCTACGCCCATTGCAGCAACGCGAATTTTCCGAGACAAAAGGTAAATGAGGAGGGATGGCGTTTATATCAATTGTTGTTAGCTCCGCTTGAACAGCATTTAGAGATCAGCAGGGCTTTATTCATTGAATCGGACGGCGCCTTGAGCCAACTGCCATGGCCGGCACTCTTCACGCCAAAGGGGCGATACCTTGGTGAACAGTTGGCCATAGCCAATGCCACGGGACTGTTTGAGAACCAAGAGCGGGCCAATGAGGGACATGGGAGACCATCTGCGATGAACTTGGTAGCCAATCCGGGAGCAGTGAAAATTGGAATGCGAGCTTATGCGCCGCTGCCGGACGCTGAAACTGAAGCGGATTTCGTCGCTCACCACAGTCTTGGACCGGTTCGCCTACTGAGCGGGCAGCAAGCCAATGCAGACGCACTTCGTAGATTGCTGCCGCAAGCGTCCTCTTTTCACTTTGCCGGGCACGCCGTCAGTTATCCCGCCGGCGGCGAACTGCTCCTTCACGGGAAAAAGAGCGATGTGGAGCTTTCTGCTCCTGAGCTAGCCGCACTGGATTTGAGTCATTTGCGTTTAGCGGTCCTTTCCGGCTGTTCTACCGGTGTAAGCGAAGATCCGGCCCGTGATCCATACGGGTTGGTGTATTCATTCTTATTCGCCGGGGCCAAAGATGTCGTCGCTAGTTCTTGGAACATCGATTCGGAATCGACAGCACAATACATGGAAAACTTCTATTTATTTCTTACTCGCGGCGATGGCACAGCTGAAGCAGCCCGGGCTGCTCGGATGACGTTTAAATCCAGCACGGAGTGGCAACACCCTTATTACTGGGCTGCGTTTCAAGTGTTCGGCAATCCTAATTAGTCACAAGCTGATGCGGTTCATGGAGACTGCGCATGATCATCAATCGAAGAAATTTCCTTGGATTAATGGCTGCAGGCGCCATCGGCGCTTTATGTTCAGCCCGAGAGGAGCACAAAAAAAGTAAGCGAGTCGACGCGGATTACGCTTGCATCCTGCTCCATGGGATGTTCTTCATGACGTTTAAGGACAGTCAGCTAATCGTGACGACACCTCGTTTTCGCGATCACATCTTCGGGATTCGTGGTCAAGACGATAGCACCATCATTCCACTTTTGCCTATCTTGGGCTCACGCGATCTTTATTGGACACAAATAGGATTGAAGGATGGAGGCATGCAGCAGTTCCCCAAGACTTTACTCAGTTTTTCTGCGGGAGATACCGGGGTTGGTGAGCTGCTGCCGCTGGGAAATGCAGGGTATGAATTCAGCCTAATCTTGCCCCTTCCCGCAAATATTTATCCGTTTAGAGCAGATACGCTGGGGACCTTTACAAAAGTGGCGAGGATTCCAATTTCGCCGAAGCCGAGCAGGAAAGAGTCTGTTCGAAGCAATATCATCCGTTCGTGCGGCTCGAATGATTCTCAGCCTATAGGTCTCCTTACGGGTTTGATATATGAGCGCAGCTCAGGGTGTCTTGTACCGAATGTGTTGAGCTTTCACGCTGAGCATCCTGGTCATTGCCCTGACATTGGCGCAACGCAGGTGAATGCCGCACTTGACGCGTCCCAAGCCTTGTTTCAGACTGGGACGGAGTTCGATCTGAAATTCCAAGACTTCCCTACTGTTCCCATCTGCCCTCCGAAGTCTGATCAATACGGCGTTCACTCAATTGATGAGCTTTCAGCGTGCGAACTGACCGACCGTGGATGCACACGTGGACCGAATCCCATCAATTGTGCCCAATTCGGAGTCAATGGTTAGAAACTGCCAACAATAATCTGCGAGAGAGGACATTTCAATGCCACCAGCTTATAGTTGCATCCTTTTGCACGGCCTATTCTTTATGGCATTCAAAAACAACCAGCTAATTGTGACCACGCCAAAGTTTAAGCCGCACAAATTCGGCTATCGGCCTCAGGGAATCACGACTATAGGAAGCTTACCTGCTGGCGCTCCGGACATAAACTGGACCAACGTCAAGTTGAAGGACAACTCTTCCTCCGCTCAGATATTTCCTAATTCAGTGCTGCAGTTTTCATCCAGCGCATGTGGTACAGGAGAGCTACTACCACAAGGAAAAAAGAATTATGAATTCACATTAGCGCTTCCGAGACCACTTGAGATTCACTCATTTCGACTTTCGCAACTTTGGGCGTTTGCTTCCGTTGCAAAGAAGAAGCCGCCCAAAGGCAACGGCAAACAGTCGATTAGAGAAAATGTGATTTCTTCTTGCGGTGGTGGCGTAAACAATCCGATTGCACTTCTGACCGGACTTGTGTATGAGCAGGATGTGGGCTGCACGATCCCACATGTCACCAGCTTTTATGCAGAACACCAGATGAATTGCGCAAACATCAAAGCAGCCGACGTTAACAAGGCGCTGAGAGCAGCAGCTAAATTGTTTGCCAACGAATCAGATTTCGATCTAGAGTTTCAAGACATACCGAGCGATCCGGTATGTCCGCCAGATACAGATGTCTATGGAGTGTTGAAGAACGACGAGCTTTCGGCTTGTGAGCTCCTAGTCCAGGATTGCGTTCGGACTGAAGGACCGAATCCCATCAATTGCGCCCAGTTCGGCGTGAATGGCTAAAGGACAAACCATTATGCCAATTGGAAAGAGCCTCCATATCGGAATCTCAAAAGTAGACCCCAAGTCTTATCCAGATTGGAATGTTGAGTTACCTTCGGCGGAAAATGACGCCGGTTCCATGAAGACCGTCGCAGACACACAGGGCTTTGCCTCAAAAATCCTTGTGACCACGGGCGCGACGTCCACAACCATTATCCAAGCTATTCGCGAAGCTGCGGCTACGTTGGTACCAGGAGACATTTTTCTGCTCACCTATTCGGGACATGGCACGACCGTTCCGGCACAAAGCGGGCAGAAAGCGGAAAATGCATGGCTTGCATATGATCGCTTATTAAAACATTCCGAACTCCGTGAACTGTTATGTCAGTTCAAAGGTGGGGTGCGAATACTCTCTTTCTCCGACTGCTGTCACAGTGGAGGAGTTATTCCAGTGCATCTAATCTCGCTCGTCAGTGAATTGCAGAGGTCAGCGCCTCTTGTAACTGCGGTGCCGGCAACAAAGGTACGTGCTATGCTAACGTCGAACCCTGCACTTACAGGGCCGGAAGGTTCGCAGGAAAAACGCCTGAAAGCTTCGCTCCTCGCATTTTCGAGCAGCAAGTCTGACAAGAATTCCATTGCTCTTACTGAACACGGTCTTTTCACTAGAAAGGTATTGTCGATTTGGGACAGCGGGTGCTTTGCAGGATCGTATGAACAATTTTTCCAGGCTGTAAGGCTTGCCTTAACAAAGCTGCAAATTCCCTCTCTTAACGTGGGCGGACCCCATAACCAGAGATTTAGAGATGAAAGGCCATTTGCGATTTGAAGTGTGAAAATACTCGATGTTCAGGAACAGCTCCTTTGCGGTATCCTCCTCTGTCATTCTGGAGGATACCGTGCCCTTATTTCCCCGTCGGCTGATGCTGTCGGCTGTCGTTTGTACCCTCGTATTCTTTACCACTTCAGTCCAAGCCCTTTCCCAGCAAGCTCCCGCCAAGCCCAAAGGCAAGGTTCAGATGGCCCAGCCTGCGCCGGAACCGCACATGTCTCCAAAGGCGAGCACCAACCACAACGGCCAACATGCGGCAAACGGCACGCAGCCGCAGCCCGGCCTGCTCTCCCAGCTTGATCCCGCGCTGCTCTCCTCCCTCCATTGGCGGAACATCGGCCCCTACCGTGGCGGGCGCACTCGGGCCATCGGCGGCGTGCCTTCTGAGCCCAACGTCTTCTATATAGGCGTCTGCAATGGCGGCGTGTGGAAGACCAACGATTACGGACGCACCTGGGAGCCCATCTTTGATCACGAGCCCACCGGCTCCATCGGCGCAATTGCCGTCTCGCCTTCTGATCCCAACATTGTTTACGTCGGTAGCGGCGAAGGCCTGCACCGTCCTGATCTCTCCGTGGGCGACGGCATCTACAAATCCACTGACGCCGGCAAAACCTGGACGCATCTCGGCCTGCGCGACGGCCAGCAGATCCCGGAGCTAGCCGTTGATCCCAAGGACCCCAACAAGGTTTTCGCCGCCGTCGCCGGACACCCTTACGGCCCCAACCCGGAGCGCGGCATCTATCGCTCTACTGACGGCGGCCAGAACTGGCAGAAAGTCCTCCCAAGCGGCGACAAGGCCCCCAGCGGAGCCGAAAACAAGAGCGAAGCCGAAAATATTGGCGCCTCTGACGTTCTGATCGACCCCACCAACTCCAGCATCGTCTACGCTTCGCTCTGGGAAGCCCGCGAAGGCCCGTGGGAAAACGGCGCCTGGAACGGCGCCAACGGAGGCATCTTCAAGTCCACTGACGGCGGCGCTACTTTCACACAACTCACCGGCGGCCTGCCGGAGGGCGTGGTCCAAGCGCATCTTGCCATCTCTGCCAGCAATCCGCAGCGGCTGTTTGCTTCCGTCGCCACCAAAGATGGCGTCAAGCTCTATCGCACGGACGATGGCGGCGCGAATTGGATCGTCGCCACCAGTGATACTCGTCCCGCAGGCCGCATCGGCGGCGGAGATCTCCCCCAGCCCGGCATCGATCCCAAAAATCCTGACGTCATCTACATGACCAGCACCGTCACCTGGAAATCCACTGACGGCGGCAAGACCTGGACCGGCTTCCGCGGCGCTCCCGGCGGGGACGACTACCAGAACATCTGGATTAATCCCAACGATCCTCGCATCATCATCCTCGCCAGCGATCAGGGAGCCATCGTCACCGTGAACGGCGGTGAGAGTTGGAGCTCCTGGTACAACCAGTCCACCGCGCAGATGTATCACGTGAATGCTGACAACGCTTTCCCATACCGCCTGTGCAGCGGCCAGCAGGAGAGCGGCTCAGCCTGCGTCTCCAGCCGGGGCGATGACGGCCAGGTCACCATTCGCGAGTGGCACCCCGTTGCCGCCGAAGAATACGGTTACGTTGTCCCTGATCCGCTTGACCCCGACATCGTCTATGGCGGCAAGCTCACGCGCTATGACCGTCGCACCGCTCAGGCACAGAACATTATTCCCCGCGCCTTCCGCTCGCAGGATTTTCGCGTCGTGCGTACTGAGCCCATCGTCTTCTCGCCCATTGATCCGGAAATGCTCTTCTTCGCCTCCAACACTCTGTGGAAGACCACCGATCGCGGCAACACCTGGCAGCAGATTTCGCCTGACCTCACCCGCAAGAATTTTCCTGAGCCTGCAACCATCGGCATCTACAGCAACGAGCTTTCAGCCAAGCCTACGCAGCGCGGCGTCATCTACGCGGTCGCGCCTTCACCCAAAGACATCAACCTCATCTGGGCCGGTACGGACGATGGCCAGATTCATGTCACACGCAATGGCGGCAAAGGCTGGACCAACGTCACTCCACAGAACATGACTCCGTTCCAGAAGGTCTCCATCATTGAGGCCAGCCACTTTGACGCACAAACCGCCTATGTTGCCATTAACACTCTTCGCCTTGATGATCTGCATCCCCACATCCTGCGCACGCGCGATGGCGGCAAGACCTGGACAGAAATCGTCAACGGCATTCCCGCAGATGAAAACGTAAACGCAGTGCGTGAAGATCCGGTCCGTCGTGGTCTGCTCTTCGCTAGCACCGAGCGCGCCGTCTACGTTTCATTCGATGACGGCGACCACTGGCAGTCGCTTCGCCTCAACATGCCAGCCAGCTCGGTGCGCGACATCATCATCAAGAATGACGATCTTGCCGCCGGCACGCACGGCCGTGGCTTCTGGATTCTTGATGACATCACTCCGCTACGCCAGATCGATCAGAAAATCACCTCAGCGCCGGCGCATCTATTCAAGCCGCAAACTGCCATCCGTGTCCGTTGGGACATGAATACTGATACGCCGCTGCCGCCGGACTTCCCTGCCGGCCAGAACCCGCCTGATGGCGCAGTCATTGATTACTACTTGCAGTCCGCGCCCAACGGGCCAGTCACGCTTGAGATCAAAGACCGAACTGGCAAAACCATTCGCAAGTATTCGAGCGCTGACAAACCTGAGCCCATCGACCCCATGCTCAACATCCCCACTTACTGGGTGCGTCCGCCGCAGGTGCTTTCCGCCGAGCCTGGCATGCATCGCTTCCTGTGGGACATGCATTACCCTGACGTCCCGGGCGCAGAAAAGGAATATCCCATCGCGGCCGTGCCACACAACACTGCGCCGCAACCCTCCGGCCCATGGGTGATGCCGGGCGATTACACCGTCGTCCTCACCGTCGACGGCAAAGCGTACGCGCAGCCGCTCACCATCAAGATGGATCCGCGCGTCAAAACGCCCGCTACCGGATTACAACAGCAGTTCGCCATGTCGTATCAGCTTTACAACCGCATGCTCACGCTCGTCCCAGCTGCGGAGCAGGCCACTGCCTTGCGCAAGGACCTGCAAGACCGCGTGAAGCAGGCGCCGCAAGGCTCGGAAGCCGCAGCCGCGCTCACCCAACTCAATGATCAGTTGACCACTCTGTTGGGCGCCGCCACCCGACGCGCGGGCCCGCCTAGCCAGACACCAACTCTCTCTCTGCTACGCGCCAAGTACGGTGCCCTGTTTGGCATGCTGCAGGAAGTGGACGCCGCACCTACAACTCAGGCCAAAGCCGGCCTCACAGAAATTGAAAACCAACTTCCTCCTCTGCTGCAAAAATGGCAGGCGCTCAAAGATAAGGAACTGCCAGCCGCCAATGAGAAACTCAAAGCTGCCGGCCAGCCCGAACTCAAACTTGCCGCCGTGGACTCGAACTCTCACGCTGTGGCCAGTTCGAAAGATAAAGACGAGGAGTAGCCGCGCAAACAGCCAACCCTATAATGACGTCCGACCCAAAGGCCGAAA
>DASUBD010000373.1:0-3950 GCA_035763445.1 Candidatus Angelobacter sp. | reverse complement strand
AGTACGCAGAACCAGTTGCTGGCGATTGATGACATTCAGTCGAGGAACAGCGGTTGCGTCCTTCTTCACGTTTGCAGTGTACTCAGAGAGATCACCCGTGCACAGAACTTTGTGCTATTTTTTCACAGCTTCCTGTCCCCGGTTTTCGGGCTTTGAGCTGTGGTCGTTGATCCCGGGTTTTCTTAACCAGAAAACAGGGCGTCTTCTGCAAGTGGACGGCTTATTTTCGCGAAGAGACAATGAAAACAGGTGAGCAAAGGAAGATAGCCTGAACCGAATTCTTACGCCCTCGCAATCTAGGGCTGACAACATGGTAACAGATTACCTCACGACGCTAATCGCTTGGATATCTTTTGACGCTTGCTCGAACTTGTTTTTCTCCCTGCCTTCTTGATCGCCACCGGCTTGGCCTTCGCTCGCTTAGCGGCATTTTTGCGGCTCCCGCTTCCTTTTGCACCCAAACCTTTTTTCGCCGATGCAGATTTGTTTTCAAACAGCCACTCCGCGCCCTTTCGCACTGGAGCTTTGCGATTGCTCTCCCATTCCGCCGATTTCTGGTCACCGCCGATCTCCGCCAGGCTTCGCCCGGTCAGAACCGAGTAGTCCAGCGCATCAATATCAAATCCAGGCTGCATGGCTTCATCTCTTTTCTTGATCAGCAGCCACTCCGTGCCCTTCGATCCCGGACGCCGCGAGCGCATGTGGGCCAGCACAAACTCGCCGTTGAGCTTCTTTCCATGCAGGCGGAACTTGAGATCCCCTTTGCTGAGCATGGCATTCGCGTCTCCTAAAGGTTCCCAGTTGCCCACGTCCCACACCATCACCGTGCCGGCTCCGTAATTGCCTTCAGGGATCACGCCCTCAAAGTCAAAATAGGACACTGGGTGGTCCTCCACCTGCATCGCCAGCCGCTTGTCTGCGGAATCAAGTGACGGGCCTTTGGGCACAGCCCACGATTTCAGCACTCCGTCCATCTCCAGCCGGAAGTCATAATGCAGGTGTGACGCATGGTGTTTCTGCACTACAAAGCGGTGGCCGCGCATCCGCGCCACCTTGCCGGAGGGTTCGGGCGTGCTGCTAAACCGGCGCTTGGCGTTGTATTTTTCAAGAGCCATATATTCCATTGGATGCTCACAGCACGGTCCATTGTGGCCACAGCTGTTTGAGTGTGAAACAATTGGCCGGGAACAGATTGCAAGGGGAGCAGCAGCCATGGCGAAAGTTGCCGCTGAAAAACCGCTGAGCAGCGTAGTTGAGTCACGCCGCGCCACGCCCAGCTTTGAAGAGGTGCCAATCCATTCGGCGGACCTCGAGAAGATCATCAGGGCAGGATTGGCTGCTCCCAGCGGCTATAACCTGCAGCCCTGGCGTTTTGTGGTGGTGCGTGATCGCGACCAGAAGAAGAAGCTTCGCGCCGCCGCTTACAACCAGCCCAAAGTGGAAGAAGCCAGCGTGGTGATTGTGGCGTGCGGTGATGCCCAGGGCTGGAACAAGAATGGCGACCTTGAGGAGATGCTGCGCATCGCCCGGCAGCACGGATTTACCGAGGAGCAGAATGAAAAAGTCCGCCAGGCCGTGACCGGCATTTTTGGCAGCCAGCCGGGAAAGAGCGGCGGCATGGAGCCAACGTTCGATCTCTGGGCCAATCGCCATGTGATGATCGCGTTTACCACTATGATGTGGACTGCGGAAACGCTGGGTTATGACACCGCTCCCATGGAAGGATTTGAAGAAGACAAGGTCAAAGCCCTGTTGAAGATCCCGGACCGGGTTCGGGTGGTTGCATTGCTCGGTATCGGGCGACTGAAGGGTCTGGATAAGCACTATGCCGGACGCTTTCCCGCGTCGCGTGTTGTCTTCGAGCACGAATGGGACAATGCAATGGAGTTTTGACGAGCTTCAAAAATCGTCAAGGAGAAGCAATGGAATTTTCTGACGTGAGACAGCTGAAGCTCTCGCAGGCGCTCGGCGCCATTCCCACGCCGCACGGAGAACTGTTTGCGAATCTGTTTCGGCACGGATCGGTGGATGTGGAGATTTACGCGCCGCGCGTGAATGACCTGCAGCAGCCTCATACGCGCGACGAACTTTATGTCGTAGCCTCCGGCAGTGGCTGGTTTATCAATGGCGATCAGCGCATGCAGTTCTCAACCGGTGATGTTCTCTTTGCTGCCGCCGGTGAAGTGCATAGGTTTGCTGATTTCAGTTCCGACTTCGCGGTCTGGGTAATCTTCTATGGGCCTGAAGGCGGTGAGCGTGGCAAATAGACGGCGCATAAGAACCTGTCTCCCGCTGCTGATCCTCACACTGTGTGCGCTGTTTGCTGGAACTATCTCTTTCACAGCTCTCGCACAATCTGCGCCGGATCAGAAAGCTTTTTCTGCGCGCGATGCCTCCGCCCTGTTGAATCAGATGAACGATGCGCTGGTCAACCGCTCTGCCGGGAAGTTTCTGTCTGCCTTCGATCTGAGCCGGATGGAAAACAACCAGCTTTTCAAACAACAGATAACATCATTCATTGCCCACACAGATTCCATCCGCATGCATTTCAATCTCACCAGCGCCCGCATGAATGGAGACCACGGCGACGCAACAGTCGACGTGCAGATGGAAGCCGACAGGGGCAATGGCGGCACACCATTACATAAAGAGGCCACACTGAGCTTCGTTGCCGCGAAAGCTGGTTCGGGGTGGAAGTTTACTGATGTCCAGCCCCGATCATTTTTTTCTCTCTCTTCCGCTTCATCAGGGAATTCCTCCCCGTCACAATGAAACGCGAATATCCTGACCGGCCGATCGTAGGAGTCGGAGCTGTCATTATCCATTCCGGGCGTGTTCTGCTGGTCAAGCGCGGCTCTCCACCGCTGCTCGGCCAATGGTCGTTACCCGGAGGAGTAGTAGAACTTGGAGAAACGCTCCGCTCCGCTGCAGAACGCGAAGCACGCGAAGAGACAGGCCTGGTGGTAAAAGCCGGCGAAGTACTTGAAGTTCTGGACCGCATCATCCCTGGCGAGGGAGGGCGCGCTCAATACCATTACGTGCTCATCGACTTTTTATGCCATGTAACTGGTGGTGAATTGCTCGCCGGAGGCGACGCGGCGGATGTCGCATGGGCGAGCGAGGATGATTTGGAAAAATTCAATCTGGAGAAACCGGCGCTGCAGGTAATTCAAAAAGGATTCGCTCAAGCGCAAGCCGGCAGTACACCAGGATCCGCCGAAGTATAGGCGCTTCCCAAGCTCTACCAGGTCTCCCAATTGAGCCAGACGCGCTGCTCTGTACAATGAGAGTGTTTTCTTTGCTGACGTGAGGTGAGGGTGAACCCGTCACGATTCCTCATTACGGTGATCGGCGCAGCCATTGGCGCATGTTTTACCATGGTCGCGATCTTGAGCATCCACGCCAGCGTAGCTCCAGTGCGCCGCTTTCACATCTCGTCCGTGATCGTTGCCATAATCTCAGTTTGCCTTGCCATTCTTGCTTTCCGCGTAGCCGCCATGGAGACCGACGAAGAAGCCCTGGTTTCCTCTTTGCGGCGCGGTATGTTCGGCGCCTTCCTCGCGCTGATCGTGATCTGCATTTTTCTCTTCATGCTGGGCGATGAAACCCGCAGCGTCCTGGCTCATTCACTCAGCATGCCCACCTCCAGCTTCCCCACCTCTCTCGTGCTCGTCGGTTCCGTTCTTCTTGGCTTTGGCGCTGGTTTTGTACTGCACATGGCCAGATCCGGCAACCACAAGAACCCTTAGAACCAGCGCAGCCAGATCCCAGTAAAACTAAATTTCCTTCGTTTACAGCTATTTACACGACTAAGCAAAAAATCTTCTTGACGCTGAAATAGTGTTTTAGTTATGTATAACACTACTGCAGCAAGAATCCAGCCCCGTGCTGGAAGCCGGCGAAGAAGCTGCCCAAACCACCAGCAGAAGGAACTGCTGAAGGAGATGAAT
>DASUBD010000372.1:0-5887 GCA_035763445.1 Candidatus Angelobacter sp. | reverse complement strand
TAGATCACCTTGTCAATTTCCGCCAGGCCGGGGAGCTTTACATCGTTTTCTCTGGCTGCATCCAGCATGAGATGGATGTCTTTGTGCATCAGCTTGAGCGGGAAATTCGGCGTGTAATCCTGGTTGAGGATGAAAGGCTTTTTATATTCAGCCACGCCGGAGCGGATCATGGAGGCTTCAATCAGCTCAAACATTTTTTCCGGAGCCACGCCAAGCTTGCGCGCCAACGTGAGGCTCTCGCATAGCCCCTCATACATGAAGACGATGTTCATGTTCTGGGCCAGCTTGGCGGAAAGGCCTTTGCCGTTCTCGCCCATGTGTATCACTTTTTTCCCCATGGCGCGGAGCAGCGGTTCCACCCGCTCAATGTTGTGTACCGCGCCGCCGATCATGAAGATGAGGCTTCCTGCCTCAGCCGCAACTTTGGAGCCAGTTACGGGCGCATCAAGAAATTCGCAGCCTTTCTCCTGCAGGCCTTCCATGATGTTGATACTGGCGGAAGGCGCGATGGTGCTGGAGTCAACCACTATGGTCCCGGTTTCCAGACCATGAATAGCTCCTTGCGCGCCAAACAACACTGATTGAACCGCTTTGGTATCAGAGACGCAGACCCATACCGCCTCTTTGCCCTTCACTGCTTCCGCAGGCGTAGGGGCGGTGGTGGCGCCCTCAATGCTCTTTGGCGTACGGTTCCAGACTGAAACCTCATGTCCGGCTTTAACAAGATTGGCGGCCATGGGGCCGCCCATGATTCCCAAACCAAGAAAGGCTACACGCATAGCTTGGAATTAAAAATTCAATTCGCGATTGCGTCAAGCCCGCGCGGAGTTCAGGGTTTTTCTTCGGGCGATCGTGGATCACCAAAGCGCGAGCGAAGCAGGTTCAGCAACTCCTGAGGCTCATGGCTGGATACCTGATGGTCCGCCAATTTGTAATTTTGCGAACTGGTGGGTGAGAGCGTAATCACAACCTTATTGGGATAGCGCCTCTTGATTTCCGCAACCACCTGATCACATTCCATTTCCTTGCAGAGAGAGGAATGCACCACAACCGCATCCACTCTGGGAAAAACCCCCAGGGTTTCAAACGTCTCCTCTACGGAATAAGCAGTTATGACGTTGAATTTCCCGGTTTCCAGCACCAGTTTACGTGCAGAGAGTCCTTCCGGCGGTTCCACCTCTGCCACAAGCATGATTGGTCTCACCATTGCTTTCTTAGATGAGACAGACGCAAGGGCGTTGGCCAGGAATGCGGCAGCACCTCGCATCTCCGGTGTACAATTTTGAGTTTGGCTATCTTCTTTAAAGGACTTTCTTATGTCCCAGGCAACTGCTCAGCTCACCGTACCACCCCAGCCGCTCGTAGCTCTAACGGAAGATGAAGTGCTCTTTCGTGACAACGTCCGCCAGTTTGCAGAGGATTCCATCCGGCCCAAAGTGCGTGAGATGGACGAAAAAGGCGTCTTCGAGAGATCACTGATTGATCAGTTCTTTCAACTGGGACTGATGGGTATTGAAGTACCGGAGCAGTTTGGCGGCGCCGGCGGGAAGTTCTTTGAAGCCATTCTGGCCGTGGAGGAAGTTTCACGCATTGATCCTTCCGCGGGCGTCATTGTGGATGTGCAGAACACTCTGGTCAACAACGCGCTGCTGCGCTGGACCAACGACGACCAGAAGAAGCGCTATCTTCCCAAAATGGCCGCCGATACCGTGGGCGCATATGCGCTGAGCGAGGCCGGTTCCGGTTCGGATGCTTTCGCAATGCAGACGCGCGCTCAACAGAAGGGCAGCGAATACGTCCTCAACGGCCGCAAGCTCTGGATCACAAACGGAAAAGAAGCAGGTATTTTCATCCTGTTTGCCACCATTGATCCTTCCGCCGGATATAAGGGCATTACAGCTTTCATCGTTGAAAAGAATTTTCCCGGATTCTCCGTCGGTAAGAAAGAGGACAAGCTCGGCATTCGCGCTTCCAGCACGTGCGAACTGATCCTGGAAGACTGTCGCGTGCCAAAGGAGAATGTGCTGGGCGAACCAGGGAAGGGCTACAAGATTGCCATTGAGACGTTGAACGAAGGGCGCATCGGCATCGGAGCACAGATGCTTGGGCTGGCGCGCGGGGCATGGGAGAGCGCGCTCAAGTACTCGCTGGAGCGGAAACAATTCGGCAAATCCATTTCGGATTTTCAGGGAATTCAGTTCCAGTTGGCACAAATGGCCACCGAGATTGAAGCCGTGCGCATGATGGTCTACAACGCAGCTCGCATGAAGGATGCGGGAATGAATTTTGTTAAAGAAGCTGCCATGGTGAAACTGTTCGCTTCCCAGGTGGCTGAGCGTGTTGCGTCACTTTCGGTGGAGATCTATGGCGGCTACGGATTCACCAAAGACTATCCCGTAGAAAAATATTACCGTGACGCTAAGATCGGCAAGATTTACGAAGGTACTTCCAATATGCAGTTGCAGACCATTGCCAAAATGGTGCTGGGCGGAAAATGAGCATGTATCGCTCGTAACGCCAACTAAGTCGTTTCAGTTCAGAAGCTTGCAAAGGGTTACCGAGCCGGTAATCAGGCTTGGATTTGTCTCTAAAATAAGGCTGGGTTAAACTTACCGCAAAGTCCGGCTTCTCACCCCTGCCAGGATAAGGTGTAACAGGAGTTTCACCGTGGGACAAGACTCCCAAAGGGAGCTAAAAGACCTCACCGCAGTAAGCAGCTTCTACATTGGCCTTTTGGAAAAGAGCCTGGGCCATTCCGTGCCTGCGCCTGCAATTGTGTGCAACCCTGAATCCTCTTCGGACAAAGTCGCGAATACCATTGAGCAGTTCAGGAACTGGCTTGACGTGCTCGACCTGGCGATGACGCCTCCGCTGGTTCGGGACTCGTTAAAAGCAGCTTCAGGCTATGAATCAGCCCATGCGCTGTTACGCTATTACGTCAGCAAAGGTTCAGGCCGTTCTGGCGACCGAGACAAAGCCGACTGCGTAATCACCTATCTTTTCCGCAATCCTCCTCCAGTCAATGGAGCGCCGCCAGCCTGGCAGCGTCCGGAAGTAGACAGCTCCTATTATTTTGTTTCCCAGGCGGCACTTGGCTTCCAGGGCGATCTCTATCGCGCACTGGAAGGCATGGACTACATACCGCTTCCGAATGAGCAGGCACAGATCCTGCACGAATTTGAGTATCTGTACCAGGAACTGGGCGATTACCGGCACTTTGACCAGATCATGGACTCGGGAATGGTGCAGCGCGTGCGTGAACTCAAGCAGTCACTGGGAAAATCCTTTTACCATCCGGATGCCCTCGCGCAATTGGCGGTATGGAATGACGTTTTTGGCCGCAAGTTTGACGAACTCTTCCATGACGCCGCCAAGCAGATCAAAACCTTTGCTGAAAACGTGCAGAAGGAGGGTGGCAGCATCCTCTCGCGGCTTGAAGGAGACATCACCGTCAAGCAACTGGCTGAAGTCGAGACCGAACAAATTTTGGAAGACGACTACCAGCACGCCCAGGATGAATTCCGGAAGGTATCAAAGTTCAAGAAGGTGGTGGACAGCAAACGGCCTGGCCGAACAGCCGGGACGCCATCGAATGCTTCCCCGGTCGCACCTCCAGCCGGACCGCGTCCGACCATTCCGACAGCATCTGTTGTTCCACCCACGCCTCCGGGCAATAACAGTGCGCCTCCGCCTCCAAGGGTTTCCACTGGAGCACCGCAGGAGGTAAGGGCGGAAGTGCTGGCCGTGCCGCCTTCCCAAGCGGTGCAGAATGCAGTGCAGGAGGGCAAGATCCATAGCGCCAAGGAATCGATCAAGGAACACATCCGCACCACCGATCCCAAGCTGGCAGGGATTGTTCCCATCAAGAAGACCAGAATCACACTTTCTCCGGCAGAAGTAGAGGCCTTTCGCGCAGAGTATCACGGAGAAAAGAGCTTCCGCGCAGACTACGCCGCCGCGATGATGAATATTGTGGCCTATTTGTCGCGCATGATCGTGGAAGTTGACGAGTACAACCAGAAGGCCACGTCTGCTTATCTCTGGAAACCTCATGCTGACGCTCTTGCCTATCTCCTGACCACGCTGGAAAGGCTCAGCATGGAAGCTGAAGCTGTGATGGCCGTAGCCCGCGCCCGCGGCTTGCAGGAAAAGGCCACAGCTCTGCAGAACTCGCTGACCAAGCTGCGCGACTACGGCAAAACGGTCTCGCAGACGCTGCAGGCGGCAGGACAGGGAACACCGTAAACAGCACTCAGCGATCAGCTAACTTCCGAAGTTTCGAGCGAAGCGAGAGATCCCTACTGATGTCGAATTCGCTGGGCCTACCTCCAGCTCTTCTCGAACCAGTTTGGTGACCCCAGATGCAATTCAGAGTATAGGGCTCCCTCGCCCCCACCCCAACACGCGAACACCGCGCGTGATTGGGGTCTCGGTTTCGCTCGGGATTTCAGAAAAAAACTTGCCGCTCTTTGCCGCTTTACCTTCTTCAAGCCGAATCGGTATGTTAATGACAGATGCCCCAAACACTTGCCGGATACGCGCAGCTTCATTTCTCGCTAGGGAGCGAGACTGCTTTTGTTTACCGGCGAGGCTTTCGCACTCATCGGTGGAGTTATCGCCAGACGGCTGAACTTGCTTTTCGCTTTGCGCGCGAATTGGAACGGCGCAAGATTGGCAAGGGCGATCGAGTGATGCTCTGGGGCGAGAACAGCGCCGAATGGGTGGCAGCATTTTTCGGCTGCATGCTGCGAGGTGTTGTGGCAGTGCCCATGGACAAAATCTCAGCTCCCGAATTCGCGCGCCGGGTGGCCGCCGACGTTGATGCGAAACTGATTGTTTGCTCGAGTACTCTCAGCGCGCAAGCCGGACCAATACCACAAATCGAATTGGAAGATGCCGCGGAAGCGCTGGCGCACCACTCCTCTGCGCCGTACGAACCTGCCGAGATCAGCCGAAACGACACCGCGCAGATCATCTTTACCTCAGGGACCACGGCGCAACCTCGTGGTGTGGTGCTGACGCACGGCAATATTCTGAGCAGCGTGGATCCCATTGAGCGCGAGATCCCAAAATACCGGAAGTACGAGCGGATATTCCATCCCATCAGATTTCTTCATATGCTGCCGCTGAGCCACGTCTTCGGGCAGACGATGGGTCTTTTCATTCCGCCGATCATCGCCGGAACAGTCCTCTTTCAGGACAGCTACAAACCGACTGACGTTCTGGAAACAATTCATCGCAACCGGATCTCTGTTCTGATCGCGGTGCCGCGGGTAGCCGAATCACTAAAAAGCAAGCTCGAGGCTGAACTTGGGTCCGCTATCCAGAAGAACTGGAAAGTGGCGGAAAACGAGAAGTTCCTGAAGCGTTGGTGGCGCTTTCGCAAGGTCCACAGCTATCTGGGATGGAAGTTCTGGGCCATCATCTCCGGCGGCGCCGCTCTCGACCAAACTACGGAAGAGTTCTGGCGCAGACTCGGTTACGGAATCATTCAGGGTTATGGCCTCACGGAGACCAGTTCGCTTGTAAGTTTGAACCATCCTTTCAAGATCGGCCGCAGATCAATCGGCAAAATTCTCCCCGGACGAGAGATGAAGCTCGATCCTGAGACTGGAGAGATCCTGGTGCGCGGCGAAAATGTGGCGCGGCAATACTGGCAGGATAAGGAACTGAAGCCGGTTACAGGCGAAGAAGGCTGGTTTCGCACGGGTGATCTGGGCGCGATGGACGCGGAAGGAAACCTCTACTTCAAAGGTCGTAGCAAGAACGTGATCGTCACACCTGCGGGACTCAAGGTTTACCCGGAAGATCTGGAGCAGGCCTTGCGCAGGCGTCCTGAGGTAAGGGACTGCATCGTCTTCGGGTTGGCGCGCGGCGGCAATGCGGA
>DASUBD010000371.1:0-7367 GCA_035763445.1 Candidatus Angelobacter sp. | reverse complement strand
GGATGCAGGAACAAGCAAGTGACGGTTACAACAAGAATGAAAGCAAGACGAATGAGTAACAGGTCCATAAGGACCCCTCCCGACCGGGGCCGCCGCTGGTCAAGGTGATATGAAATAAAATCAACTCGCAGTACCTTGGATGACTAGCTGCCCCCACAGCTTTATCCGGAGCAATAAAACGAATAAAAAAGCCCCGTTCTAAGGTCGGGCTCAGTATACATCAGTTCACGCTTCGGCGTGGCGGCATCTTCCTGGTTATTAAGCGCGAAAATGCGCATAAATCCTTTACTGTTGACCGGGTGCGCATTCACACGGCATCTTCTTTGTATGTTCTAGCTGTAGCAGTCCCTTACTCTCCATTTAAAAATTGGCCGAAAGTAGATGAGCGGCCCGGTCATCCCTGTGTATGAGGGCTGACTTGAAAAGCCGGCGCCCAAAATCTCGGGGGAGAAAAGGCGCCGGTTTTTTCATTTGCATTCTCGTCCTTACCTGGGAACAGCGAACGATGCTCCCCTTCAGCAATGGTCACGATGAAGGTGTTCTTAAGGAAGCACCACCCTGAGAGGGGTATCGTGGGAGGCAACCCGCGGTCGGGGGTTACTCTCTGCACAAGGGTAATGTTGCCGTGATATGCATGAATATGCGAGAGTATCGATTCGCAAGACGTTCAAGGAAGAAACGCGGCTGCGTACGGATACGCGCCGGCAACAGGTGAAACATGGCAAAGAAGACTCAAGCGCGCACCTACGATGAAGCAGTAGCATGGCTCCGTGATCATGGCTTTGATATTCTCGAAGCCCCCGGAACCCAGAATCGTATTTTTCTCAAGAAGCTGAACTGCTCAGCCGCAATTGAAAAAAACCCGGAAGGCGGCGTGCGCATCTTTGCTAAGCCCGGTTATCTGATCGGCAGCGAAATTTCCCGGCTGGTCGATAAGGGGTATCAGAAGTTTTTGAAAACAACCAAGGCTGAAGTACCTGCCACCGCGGATCATCTGAAGGCGTTACACGAGTTTTCTGAGGAATTGCGTGAGGCGGTTGGCGACGTAAGCCTGTACAACGAATCCCTGGGTACTGTCAGTGATCGCTACGTGTATGACCGCGTTAAGGACCGTGATCTTCCGGAAGCTCAACGGCCGAAACGCGCCTGGCAAAGCAAGCAGCCGGAAACAAATCCCAAGCGCGCCTAGATTTTTTTGAGCGACGTCCCTTTCCTGTGCTGCCGAATCTGAGCAGCAGCCGGCTTTGACTTTTCTCCGCCAAGCTCCTAGACTGCTTTCCCGACCGAGGAGTTGCAGTCAATCTTGAATTGCAAGAAGGAGAACCAGCATATGATGCGGAATATTGTTCGCATAATTACTGTGCTTTGCGCGTTGGGTGTATTCAGCGGGATCACGTTTGCCCAGGCGAGCGGAACAGACCAGAGCACCAGCAGCAGCAGTACGAAAAAAGCCAAATCGAGCAAAAAGTCCAGCAGCAAAAAAGTCGACATCAATTCTGCGACCAAAGAGGAACTGACTGCCACAGGTATTGACGAGGCAGCGGCGCAGAAAATCATTGATGGCCGGCCGTACAAGACCAAGCGCGATCTTGTGACCAAGAACATTCTCACCCAGGACCAGTATGACAAGGTCAAAGACCAGATCATTGCTCACGGTGGGAAGACGAAGAAGAGCGCCAAGAAAAGCGCAGACACAACAAAATAGCCTGCTTTAAGATTTTTCATCGGCGCTCCGTGCGGAGCGCCTTTTCTTTTGAGCTGCCCTTGGCCCGTCCTGCCACTCAACATCAAAGACCTGGACTGGCTCGGACCGCCCGCGCACGCGGCGTGCCCGCAACTTGCGCAGCTTGAATTCAGGTCCAAGCTCATCCGCTGTTGGCTGCGAAATCAAAACCTGCCCGCCTGCGGCATCGTCCATCAGGCGCGACGCAATGTTCACTGCATCTCCCACCACGGTGTAATCGAGACGGCGGGGCGAGCCAATGTTTCCCGCTGTGGCTGTTCCCGTGTTAATTCCAATGCCCACGGCCAGTTCAGGCCAGCCTCGTGCTGACGCGTCGCGGTTTATCTCCGCCATCATAAGCTGGATCTGTAATGCGGATTGCACCGCCTTCGCGGCGTCATTCTCTTTCGCGATCGGCACGCCAAACACCGCCATCACAGCGTCGCCAATATATTTATCAATCATGCCGCCATGGTCCAGGATCACATCCGTAACACGAGTGAAGTATTCGTTCAGCACCTCCACCACGCGCTCCGGTTCAGTGCGCTCGCTGAAGTGGGTAAAGCCGCGGATGTCCGCGAACATGATGCTTACTTTCTGGTTCACCCCGCCCAGCCGAATTTGCGGGTTGGCAGCCACCATGTCTGCCACTTCAGGCGCAAGAAAGCGCTCCAGAGCCAGGCGCTGCTCCGCCTGCTGCGCAATCTTTCTGTGCGCCACCGCATTATCAATGGCGGCGCCGGCCTGCGCCGCAACCAGTGAGAACACATTCAATTCTTCCTGCGTGAACGCTCCCGCCTTGTCCATATTGTCCACATAGACGACGCCAAAGAGCCGCTTGACGCCCAGAAGTGGCGCGCACATGGCCGAGCGCAACCCGGAAATCTTCAGGCTTTCACTGCTGCTGAAGCGTTCATCCGCGCTGAGATCATCAATCAGGATCGGCTGCCGCTCTTTTCTGATGAAGTCGAGCACGCTCTTGCTGAGCATGATCTGAGATTGGTTTCCTGAGTGCTCGGGGTCGCGATAAACCACCTCACTCTGCTGCATGACTTCGCCCGATTCATCAAAAAGCATGACAAAGCCTCGTTCCACTCCTTCAATCATTGACGCCAGCGTAATCACCTGGCGGCTGATGTCATCGATGGAAAGCTTTGAGTTGAGCGCCTTGCCCGCTTCGTAGAGAACGGTCAGCAGATAATTTTCTCGCTCCAGCTTGCGCACACGGCTGGCCAGGTCGCCTGAGGCATCGGGCAATTGCGTGCCGCGGCCCAACGCCACCTGCCCGGTGCGCCCTCGCATAATCTGGTCCAGAGTGGAAGGCCACTCGGCCCGGCGTACCTGGATGCCTTTCTCGTCAATATGCTCCAGGCGCAGCGCATATTGGCCCACTTGAACTACGTCGCCGTTCGCGAGTTCGCTTTCTTCATTGATCTTTTCACCGTTGCGAACAATGCCATTGGTGCTGCCGCGGTCGGCAATGGATACCTGATTTTCATGAAGTTTGATGACAGCGTGAAAGCGGCTGACGCTGGCGTCATTCAGAACCAGGTCATTCGCGGTGCCGCGACCTACAGTGATGACTGGTTTGGTAAGCTCCAGTACACCTCGTCTGCCGTCGGGAGAAGAAATGATAAGGCGGGGCATAGAAACAGAACAACTTTACTGTTTCTCTAGTATCTCATCCAGATTAACAATCTTGCCCATCTGCACGCGGATGTTTCGCTGCACGGGCTTGTAGCCGTCCATTTGCAGGACAATCGTGTACACTCCGGGATCTGCCGGCCAGCGGGCATTGCTCTTTTTGGGAGCAGTCTTACCGTCCACGATAATGGTGGCTCCCTCCGGTTCCGTGCGGATATGCACCAGGCCCTTTCCTTCCGGCACGGTGTTTTCTGCTCCGAACATTCTCTTGAGCAGATTGCCGCTGCTGCCGTTTTCCACCTGCTGGTTCACACTTAACAACACCGGAGAAAAGCTTGCTGTCTGCCCTTCTGCCACGTCTTCATCGGCAGTGGCGTCCTTGAAGCCTGCTTTGCGGACCACTACGCGATGCGGCCCTTTTTCCACCGTGAGCTGAGCCGGCGTAGCCTTGCCCGTATCCTTGCCGTCCAGCCAAATGTTGGCGCCCTGGGGATTGCTGTTGATGACCAGCGTTGAAACCGCTGGACTCAACTCTGCGTAAACCTGAATGCTCTTGCCCGCCACCGACTGCGACGCTTCTCCCTTGGGCAGATACCCGGCTTTGGAAAAAGCAATCGTGTGATAACCGGCTGCAAGATGCGATGCCGTAAATGGTGTCACCCAGTTTGGCTCGCTCCAGCCGTCAATCTCCACTTTGGCGCCCTGCGGCTTGGAATTAAACTGCAACTCGCTCTGTTCCGTATAAACCTGATTCGGGGAGCTGGTTGCTTTTTGCACTTTGGCCGGTGCTGGAAGGACCGCAGGCGAAGTTTTCGCACTCTTGACGAACTTCACCGTGGTGTCACGCGCAACCGCAGGCGAACTTTTCGCAGTCTTGACGAATTTCACCGTCGTGTCGCGCGCGATCACATCTTCGTCATCGGCCGGTTTGGCGACCGGGGCTGGAGCAGGAGGATCAATCTTCTGCTCCGCCAGGATGTGCTCTTGCCGTGCAGCCTCCTTGACCTTCATCTCTGTTTCCAGCTCACGCATCTTGGAGCGTGTGTGGATGTACGCGTAACCTGCCATTGTCGAACCCAGCAGCACAATCAACACCGCGGCCGCAATCAATACGTTCTTGCGCGGTGGATGTATTGCCAAAGAGGGCCGGCGCACCTTCAGTGGTTTTCTTTCCTTCGCCGGAGCAGGTTTTGCAGCTGCCGCAGTGCCGTTTCCGTTCTTGCCTGGAAGCACCAGCGTCTTGTCCTGCGGAAGAGCAGTTTCAGTTTTGCTGAATGTTCCCGATCCTGCGCTCCCATTGCCATTTTTTGTTGAAACTAGTTTTCCTATCGTTAACTTTCCTGTTGTGAATTTTCCTGTTGTTAGTTTTCCCGTTGTTAATTTTGAAGTGGCGTGCAGCGGAGCCCCTGCTACTTTGTAGCTTTCCAGGTCTCTTACCAGATCGGCGCCGGTCTGGTAACGATCATCGGGCGACTTGGCCAGTGCCCGTGTAACAATTGCACTCAAACCTGGATGGACCGTAACGTCAAGTTCGCGTGGCGCGATCGGGTTTTCATTAACGATCTTATAGATAATTGTCGTGACGTTCTGGCCCACAAACGGCTTTTCTCCGGTGAGCATTTCATACAGAATCACACCGAAGCTGAAGAGATCAGACCGGCCGTCCAGCGGTCTGCCTTTTACCTGCTCAGGGGCCATGTAGTTCGGCGTGCCCAGAACCTGGCCGGTCGAGGTCATGCTGCCTCCGGCTTTGGCAATGCCGAAATCCATGATTTTCACCGTTCCGTTGGCCGTGATCATGATGTTCGCCGGCTTCACGTCACGATGCACAATTCCGTGGGAGTGCGCGTAGTCGAGCCCCTTGCAGATCTGTCGCGAATACTGGATTACATCTTCCGTAGGCAGGATGTGCTGCTCGGCCAACAGCTCATGGAGAGTGGTCCCCTGGATGAATTCCATGGCGATGTAAAAGATTCCATCGCACTCGCCTGCGTCATAGATGGTTACGATATTGGGATGGCTGAGAACCCCGGCAGCGCGGGCTTCATTCTGGAAACGGCGCACCATCTCGGCGGCGTCCAGTCCATGGACGTCGAGCCGCAGAGTTTTGAGAGCTACAGTCCGGCCAATGGTGGGATCTTTGGCCTTGTAAACCACGCCCATTGCCCCGCGGCCAAGCTCTTCAATGATCTCGTATCTTCCGACCGTTTCAATTACAGACATGAGGGCTTCTCTTCTCGACTCTGTGGCGCCCTTTAACTGTCAGGGGAATTTTGCTGGTCAACTGTCCCGATGTATTGAAAGACAGAACCTTTAAGTCAGTCGAAAATAACCCACCCAGATACTCGGGTCAATGTACCTCTGCACCTGCCATGTGACTTTGGTAAGCCTCGGAAATTCAGATGTTTACCTTATCCCGGAGGCGCTTAGAATGGGCTCATGCGTAAATCTGTGGTTCCGCTCCTCCTAATCGTCCCCATGTTGTTGATTGCGCAAAGAAACTATCCCGTGCCGCAGCCCTCAGAACCACCTTCCCAGACTGCGCAGCAACAGGAGAAAGAGCTATCGGCGGAGATGCGCCAGCAACTCAAGCAGGGCATCAAGCATGTGCTGATCTCACAGGTAGATGCTTGGAATCACGGCAATCTCGAGAACTTCATGGAAGGCTACTGGAGGTCTCCCGAGCTTACGTTCTTTTCCGGCGCGACAGTCACCAAAGGATGGGAGCCAACACTTGCGCGCTACCAACAGCGTTACAAGTCTGCAGGCAAGGAAATGGGCCACCTGGAATTTCAGGATCTCGACGTCAACTTGCTCAGCCGCCGCTCAGCCGTAGTCACCGGCACATGGAAGCTCACCATGTCTGACGGCAAGACGCCGCACGGCCTTTTCACGCTGATCTTCATGCGTTTCCCTGAAGGCTGGAGGATTGTGCACGATCACACATCAGCGGAATGAACTTTGTTTTCACTAGGGAGGCGCGGAGACACGGAGAAAGCAAATGAGGGTTTATTTGAAAACGTCGTGGACTAGATCGAGAACCAGTACTGCCATAATCGTGTGGCACAGACACTTTTGTCTGGGCTTGTTTAGGCGCGCAATGGCGTGAATCCTTGATCACATTTCATTTTCGCTGCCCTTTTGAACCTCGTTGCACTTCCCGATACACCTCACTCTTTGATACTCCGCGCTCCTTCGCCAGCACCTTGAGTGCCGCCTTTTCATCCAGATTCTGCTGCCGCATGATTTCCTGCAACCGCGCACCCAGATCCAGAGCCTCCGATCGCTCGGATGGTACCGCCTTCCCAATCAAAATGGTGATCTCGCCTTTCAGCTCACGATCTCGAATATTCTCTGCGATCTCCCGCACGGTGCCGCGAAGAAATTCTTCATGCACCTTGGTTAGTTCGCGCGCGATTACAATGGGCCGCTCGGGCCCAAGCACCGCGACAATATCGTTAATGGCCTCATGAATGCGATGCGGTGCTTCGTAGAAAATCATCGTGTGTTCCCGAGGACGTATCGACTCCAACTCGGTCCTGCGCTGGCCGGACTTGGCGGGCAGAAATCCGCGAAATTCAAATGCGTCGGTGGGAAGTCCGCTTGCCGCAAGCGCCGCAATCAGAGCTGATGGCCCGGGCACCGGCACAACCGGAATACCGTTCTCAATGGCGAGCTTGATAACGCGGTAGCCGGGATCAGAGATGCCGGGCATGCCTGCGTCAGAGACTTGAGCCACGCTCACACCTTCGAGAAGCCGCTCAACCAGTTCCTGTGCTCGCTCGGGTTCATTGTGCTCGTGGTAGCTGACCAGCTTGCCTTCGATGCTGTAGTGGTCCAGCAGTTTGCGCGTGTGCCGCGTATCTTCGCAGGCAATCAGCCCGGCTTCGCGCAGGATGCGCACGGCACGGTAAGTGATGTCCTCCAGGTTGCCAATCGGAGTCGCCACCACATACAGCACACCTTTTTTCGGCTGCAATGATTCCGCCATGCTCCTCAA
>DASUBD010000370.1:0-3659 GCA_035763445.1 Candidatus Angelobacter sp. | reverse complement strand
GAAATGAGGCGGCAGCTCAGCCGCGGAAATGTGCGGGAGTTCTCCCGCCGTGTGAATAGCCAGCCGATAATCGTCAGAATAATGGAAGCCGTAGAACTGGCTGACTCTGATGCTGTCAATCATCCCCGCTGTCGCACTCTGCGCGTGCTCACGCAGGACTTCTAAGGCCTTCCCTGTTGGAGCGGTTCCATTGGACACGACTTGCGTCCGCCGCGGCGCGCGATGCAGGAGCAGGGGAGAGGGTTGCGCAGACCGGGCGCGTGGTGGATTGTAAGACAGATGAGCCGAGCCGGAAATTACCTGCACCGTGTCATACTGCGGAGGCACAAAATGAACGGTGGTCGCGTGCACCAGCGCAACGATTAAGGCGAGGGTCGCCAAGTGTCCCGTGATTGACAGGCAAAGAAGAGCCTTGCCAGGGACCGGATTGCTTGAAAGAAGTATCTGCCGCTGATATGGCATGCCGCTCTGGCCTTAATACAATCGACGCGCAGGCACAGAATACGGTAGCACAGCTGATATAGCGCTCAGACTGCCTTGAAGGTGAATTTCTTCCCCTCGGCGCGGATGTAAGCCCATGGGATGTTGGGATCATGGGTAAACATGGTGAGCCACTGCCCGGGAAGTGACTGCGCGTAGTACTTCTTCCGGTTCTCGATGGATTCCAGCGGAAAAAGATCATAGGCCATCACCCATGTTGGATCGAGGTGCCACGTGGTTGGGATGAGGTCAGAGATATAGCAGGCCGTCTTACCTCCGCTACGCACAAAAACAGCCCACATGCTGCGAGTATGTCCGGGGTAGATGGCGACGGAGATGCCGGGCAGAATTTCATGCTCGCCTTCCAACAGCGTCATCTGCCCGGAACGAATCAGCGGGTCGTAGTTGTCACTGATATAACTGACGCGGTCGCGTTCAAGCTGAAGTGATCCGTGTTCCCACTCGCCTTTAGGGGCGTAATACTTCGCTTTGGGAAATGTTGCCACGGCGACGCTGTTGCGATAAACTGTATTCCAGCCGCAATGGTCAAAATGCAAATGAGAGTTGATGACCACGTCAATATCTTCCGGGGCCACTCCCGCCTGGTGCAGGCTGTCGAGCAGCTTCTCCTGAGGAAGAAAGAAGCTCTTGGTTTTTTCCGCTAACTTGTTCCCGATGCCGGTTTCGATCAAAACATTTTGTTTTCCTGTGCGCACCAGCACGGAATTGCAGCTCACGGCGATGCGGTTCTCATCGTCCGCCTTGACCTTGCGTTGCCAAAGCACTTTGGGCACAACGCCGAAGAACGCACCCCCATCGGCTACATAAGTGCCGTCACTGACGGCGGAAAGCTCAAAATCTCCCAGGCTGATTTTTCTGATCACTGCTGTACTGGTTCTCCCAGAAGTTCCTTGCGAAAGTGATTCCTGATGCGGTTGAAGAGATGCACGCGCGCGGCCTGTCCGGCGATGGCATGCGTTTTACGCGGGTAGAGCTGCAAATCGAACTGCTTACCGGCGGCAATGAGGGCGTTAATCATCTGCATGGTGTTTTGCATATGCACGTTATCATCGCTGGTTCCGTGCACTTCCAGGAGATGCCCGTGAAGCTGCGCGGCGAAGTTGACGGGAGAGCTCTTCTTGTACGCGGCCTCATCCTGCGGCAGCAGGCCCTCATAGCGCTCGGTGTAGATGGAGTCGTAGTCACTCCAGTCAGTGACCGGTGCAACCGCCAGACCGGCCTTGAAACGGTCAGAGTGGGTCAAGGCGTACAGCGTCATGTAGCCGCCATAGCTCCAGCCCCACCAGCCCAGGCGCGCGCCATCAAGCTGAGGAAATTTCTGCAGAGCCTGGTCAATGGACGCGAGCTGGTCTTTCAACTCCACTTCGCCGAAGTTGTGGCGCAGCACTGCGGCAAACTTCTTGCCACGTGCTCCCATGCCGCGATTATCCACGGTCAGGACGGCGATGCCGTCGCGCATGAGGATTTCATTGAAAAGGAAATTGGCGCCGCCCCAGGCATTGCGTACGGACTGGCCGTGAGGGCCTCCGTAAGGATTGTTGAGCAGCGGTATCTTCTTGCCTTCACTGTTCGGAGGCAGGAAAAGTTCGCCGTGCAGAACGGTGCCATCTTCAGCTTTAAAGTCCACGAACTGCGGAGCAACCAGCTTATAAGGATCAATGGAGTGCGATTTCCAGAATACATTGCACTCGCCGCCGATGCGGCAGAAGGCAAGTTGGGGCGGCGTCAGCGTGGCGGAGAAGTGATCGACATAATACTGACCATTTGGAGCAAAGCTCGCCTGATGTGTGCCCGGTTGCGCCTTGGTCAGAACTTGAAAGTTGCTTCCGTCAAGCTTCACGCTGCAAAGATGGCGCTGGCGGGCGTCGCCGGCATTGGTGGTTACAAAGAGTGTGCCCGTGGTCTCGTCAATTCCGTCAATATCAAAAACTTCAAAATCGCCTTTTGTGATCTGGTTCTGCAGTTTGGCTTCGCCGGCAAGCGGATTGTTTTTGTCAAAAGAGTAAAGATAAAGGTGGGTGTGGCCGTCGCGCCAGCTTGACCAGATGAACTTATCGCCGCTCTCGAGAATCTTGAAGTCGTTATCAATTTCAATCCAGGCATCATCCTTCTCGCTGAGCACCAGTTTGGATTTGCCGCTGTCAGCATCAATAAAATAGAGATCAAGCTGGTCTTGTGCGCGATTCAGCAGCATGGCCCAGATCACGTTCTTATTGACCCAGCCAAAGCGCGGAACATAAATGTCTTTGTTGCTTCCCAATGTGATCCATTTCACATTGCCACCCGAAGAACCCACTATGCCAAGGCGAACTTCAGGGTTGGGATCGCCGACTTTGGGATAGGTTTCCGGTGCGACAGTGGGATGGTGGGGGATAAAATCGACAATTGGATAGCGAGGAACGCTGGCCTCATTCATTTGCAGCATGACAATCCGGCGATCATCAGGTGACCAGAAGTAGTTGCTGCGCACATCGAGTTCCTCGGCATACACCCAATCCACCTCACCGTTGAGGATGTTGGGGTCCGTGTCAGTGGTGATGGCCTTGGGAGCACCGCCATCCACCGTGCGCACCATTAGATTGTGGTTCAGCACGTAAGAGAGATGTTTGCCGTCATGCGAGAACTTGGGATCGCCAGCATCATCGCCTTGTGAGCTGAGTGGGACCGCCTTGCCGCCCGCCACCGTGTAATACCAGAGCTGGCCATTGGCATCGAAGAGAATGTGCTGCGAGTCGGGCGACCAGTGATAGCCAGCCACCTGGTAGCGCGCGCGGTTATCGCGCTCACGGTCATCTTTGTTTTTGCTGGGCGGCGGCGTCATGGACGCGATTTTGTCTGAGGCAACCAGCACCGCGGGCTTCCCGGTGGCCGCGTCAATATAGTAAAGATCAGCCTTGCCTCCGTTCTGAGCGTTGCCGGAGACCTCCTCGTGCAGTACATAGGAGACTTTCTTGCCGTCGGGACTCCATGCAATTGTGTCCGGAGCGCGGCCAGTGATGCCGTTGGGCGCGTAAATGGATTCAATGGTCAGCTCCTGAGCGGACAGAACTGAAGCGGAAAGAGCAACGAGGCAAACGACAAGAAAGAGCCTTTTCACAGGCAGTCTCCAACAGTGGAATGAAAAGATGAAACCGAGAAGTGTACACGAAAAGAAGATC
>DASUBD010000369.1:0-5428 GCA_035763445.1 Candidatus Angelobacter sp. | reverse complement strand
TGCAGGCTTCGCGCCTCGGATTCTCCCCGGCCTTGGAGAAGAGGGCGGGAGGCCTATCTAATTGTGTCAGGCTCTCGAATCGCTTCGGGCCTCAGCACTCAGCGGCCTTCCCACCGGAACCAGGAACAGGTTTACGCTAATGCTTGGAGCAGGGGAAGGACTCAAACGCCGCCCTTCCCCTGCATCCCCATCCCGCTCCTGTTTGCCATGATTGGCAAGATACAAGCACTCAGCCCAGGAGCATGATCGCGCGTCATAGAAAAGGAAAAACCAAGACATTTACCGCAGGGACGCAAAGGGAGCTACGGAACAGAAACGTTCACCGCTGAGGGCGCAGAGATCGCAGAGGATTGAGCCACAGAATTGTCACGGTCACC
The DNA here is from genome assembly GCA_035763445.1 of Candidatus Angelobacter sp. Taxonomy (GTDB): domain Bacteria; phylum Acidobacteriota; class Terriglobia; order Terriglobales; family Acidobacteriaceae; genus Angelobacter. The sequence continues at coordinate 5,051 of DASUBD010000369.1, read as the reverse complement.
GTTACTATTACAGAATTCTCATCATTCCGGCTCGTGGGGCCCTCGTGAACCAGCAATTTAGTTGTGTTAGGTAAGTTTTGACTCAGGTGAGTTCTGCAACTGAGGTGAGCTGCTGCTGCATCCGAGCACGCATAAAAGCTGCTTGTCAGGGCGGCATCTGTTCGATTTCAGGAGTATACCTATGAAGCCCCTTTGTCTTGCACTCTCCATCACCTTGTTTTCACTTCTGGCGCCTGCACAGAACAGCGTTCCAGCCGGAACATGCGTTTACCAGAAACTTCCGGTCGACAATTTGAGCACGCCGTCGGCCATAAATGATGTTGGCGCCATTGTAGGCAGCGTGTTCAGTCGCGCGGACTCCACCACACATGCTTTCCTGCTTTTCAACGGCAAGATCACCATATTCCGATTCCCTGGTTCGGAGTTCAGCACTGCGTCTTCCATCAATAACCATTCTCAGATCGTGGGCACTACGTTTTTCACTGTGGACAGAGATATTAAAGGTTATGTTGTGCGCGAAGGCGCATTTCACCTGATTGTTGTGCCCAATTCCGAGGGTAATGATGCCGCTGATATCAGCGATGAGGGCGACATTGTCGGAAACCTAACTACCAAAGACGGCGTACCAAAGGGATACCTTCTCCACAATGGGACCTTTCACATCTTCAGGTTTCCCGGTTCCGCTGAAACACACGTAACCGGAATCAACCGGGACGGCATCATCATTGGCAACTATAGATCCGCAGACGTCAATTCGCCTATACATGGGTTCATGGTCAAGAACGGCAATTTCACGACGCTTGATTTCCCCGGCGCGCAATTTACCTTTCCCAGCAAGATCAACAACGAAGGACAAATTATCGGCTTCTACGAGGGCCATGGCCTCTCCCACGGGTTCGCGTTTGAGAAGGGAAAATTTCGGGAACTCAACGATCCACCCGACAGCCAGGACAATGCGCCAACTGGGCTAAACAATCATGGCAAGATCGTGACTGTGAGGCAATTCCCATTTACGAAAAGCTTCATAGCGGATTGCCACGCAGGGTTTTAACAGTCACCGCGAAGACTGGTGAAATGGGCGCTGCGCGAGCCCATTCGACTTCACCGCTGCGCTCTGTCGCTGAGGGCAGGCTATTCGGGGTGGGCTTTGCCCAAAACAGTCATCACCAATCAGACAAGAAAAACCAGATTCATTGCCGCTCAGCAGGGCCAATTTTCCAGGTGAGGCGAAATTGAAGTCCCACGGAAGGGGTGGATGAAGTGACTCCAAAAGGGACGGCAGCTTTCAGTTCCCAGTGTTCAGCCAGTGAATAAATCAGTTCAGGAGCGACGAACATCTGGCTAACCGAGCTATTGAAATCATGCTGGCCGAACACCTCCAGGACGGAATGCCACTTTTCAGTGACCTCATACATTCCGGCGACGGCGAAGTTGAAGTCTTTTTCTTTCTCGTCAAAGCGGGCGACGGGCGTTGAATAGCCCCAATTGGAATGGAGCCAGAGTTTATCTCCGCGATGAGCGTCCAGATGGAGGGCCGCTCCGAGGGCATAAGCTCGGTCGGACGCACCGGGGTTTCCCGTGGGGAATTCGGCTTCAGGGTTGATGGAAAGGGCAAACGGCTTCTCATTCCCTCCGGCGATGAGGTAGCGATACTCGAAAGATAGATTGCCGGCGCCAATCACCGATTCCGCGGGGGCGGAGACATGACGTGACATCGGCATGCCAAGGGAAAATTGCATTCGACGGGCAATACCGTATTCAAAATCGATGCCGGCGAGGTCTTCATCCGGACTGCTGCGGAAGTGCTGCAGGTCAAAGTTGAGGTTAGCAGTATGTCGGGCGAGCGGCGAGGCAAAGTCAGTATTGATGGGCTCACTGTCATGGGCGTGCGCCGGACGGCAGAAGGAAACACCCCAGATACAGAGAACCAGCAGAGCGCGAATCCGGCGTAAGCACATAAGCACAGCAAAAATCCAAAAAAGAGACAGAACAGACTGGATGAGGCTGCCCGGCCACATTATACAATTATCATGACACGATATTGTTCAGGGGCGATGGATTGCCTGCACCATGAGGAAATCGGGTGATCTTGTAACACGGATCACACTTATTCCTTGCCAAAAAACGAAACAACCAGGAATATGGCGGTAGCGATGAGCACAATCACCGGACCGGCGCTCACTCCACCGCCGATTCTTGACGTGATGAACAGGCCCGCGATGACTGACAGCACACTCGCAAATACCGAATGCAGAAGAAAATCCTTACTGCCTGATGCAAGGTTCTGTCCGGTGGCGGCAGGAATCATCAAAAGAGCGCCTGCCAGCAACGCGCCCAGAAATTTCACGCAGACAAGGATGGTGAGGCTGAAGAGCAGCAGGAACTCAAGGTTCAGGCGGTCCACCTTGACTCCGGAAGCGGCGGCGAGTTCGGGCGAGAACAGGACCAGGATGAGCCGCTCCCTGCGCATCAGCAGCATTCCCATGATCAGGCAGGCTGCGCCACACGCGATGAAGAAATCCATTTTGGTGAGAGGCTGCAATTGGCCAAAGAGAGCTTCTTCCAGCTCCGCTTTGGGAGTGACCAGCGCGCCTGCCGCGAGAGAAGCGGCGAAGACTACACCGATCACTGCTTCCGTGGCGATGCCTGTTTTCTTTTCCAGTCCCCAGATCACCAGGGTGCCGACCAGAAGAGTGGCAGCCGCTCCCAGTGCCGGATTGAGGCGGAACACCAGCGCGATTCCTATGCCGGGCAAAGCCAGATGCGAGACCACATCGGCAGCCAGCGTCATGCGTTTCAGGAGGGCAAAACTTCCCACCAGTCCTGCGGCCATCGCGGCGGCCAGGGCGGCGCTGAATCCGTAGAGCTGGCTTGTTTCTGCAGTCATGCGCTTTGTTCCAGCCCATGTAAATGGAATTCCACGGGCCGCCTGTAGACCTGTTGCAGAACGTCCGGGACAAGCATCTGGGCTGCCGTCCCGAAAAAGGCTCTGCCTGCGCTCAGGCAAAGCACGTGGCTGGCAAAGCCGCGAACCAGTGTGAGGTCATGGGAAACAAGAATTACGGTTGTGCCGCGTTCCAGTTGGGCTCGTTTCAGCAATTCAAGAAACTGCTGCTCGGCATGGTGATCCAGGCTGGATGTGGGCTCATCCACCAGCAGAACGTCTGGATTGCCGATCAGGGCAAAAGCAATCAGCACCAGTTGAAACTGTCCGCCAGAAAGAGCGCCCAGCCGATGCTCCAGAATGTCAGAGCATCCCACCCATGCGGCCACGGCCTTGACGGCACTTGCCGGCTGGTTTTGAACTATTGCCTTGGCCTCAAGCAACTCACGTGCCCGCAATGGCAAGTGAGGATCGGCTGAGAGGTGTTGCGGCACATAACCGAGCCGGGTGCCAGGCCGCCAGCCGATCACGCCTGTATACGGCTGGAGCCCGAGCATTGCTTTCAGCAGCAAAGTTTTGCCCGAGCCGTTGGGCCCAATCAAGGCAAGGCTGGTGTTGCGCATCAAACTGAAATTCGCGTCATGAATAATGGTGCGGCCGGGAAAGGAGATGCTCATCCCAAGCACAGTCAGTAGCGGCCTGCCGTCTTGAGTTAGAGGATTCTGGAGATCGGATTTGTGCAGATTCTGTTCCGGCATAAACGGCACCGGCGCTCACCAAATTATCGCGTTTGCGGAGCCAGGCTCTTGTGATATGGGTCACAGAGGCTGCGGCAGGTCGGGCATCTGCCTTGCCGGAAGAAGGAGCCTTTTGGCCATTTCTACCAGCAATAGGTAAGTCACTGTGGCTCCTCCAAGGAAAGCAAAGTAAATGGCAGGCAATGGAGTAAAGCCCAGGTCATCTGCGAGCGGCGTAAATGGGATGAGAACCCCAAGCAGCACAATTCCCAGCGTGGTGATGGTGAGCCCGCGGCTGGGGCGGCTTTTGAGTGGATTGCCCGCAGTTCGAATCACAAAGAGTACCAGCGTCTGCGTGGCCAGCGACTCAACAAACCATCCAGTATGGAACTCCTGCTGGCCGGCGTGCAGCAGAACCAGAAGGACGTAAAAAGTGATGAAATCGTAGACCGAGCTGATGGGGCCAATGAAGAGCATGAACCTGCGGATCAGGCCGATGTCCCAGTGTTGTGGCGACCTTATATATATGTCATCCACGTTGTCTGTGGGAATTGTGATCTGTGCTGTGTCATAGAGGAAATTGTTCAGCAGAATTTGCGTTGGCATCATGGGCAGAAAGGGAAGAACCAGTGATGCCACGGCCATGCTGAGCATGTTTCCGAAATTGGAGCTGGTGCCCATCAGCAGATACTTCATCACGTTCCCAAATGCTTTTCGGCCTTCCAGGATTCCGTCATGCAGCACGCGCAATCCAGGCTCCAGAAGGATAATATCGGCGGCATCACGAGCAACATCCACGGCTGAGCAGACAGAAATGCCTACGTCAGCAGCGTGCAAGGAAGGAGCATCATTAATCCCATCGCCCATGAAGCCTACGACATGACTGCGATGTTTCAGGGCCAGAATGATCCGGTTCTTTTGTGCCGGTGTAACGCGGGCAAACACAGTGCTTTGCTCTGCCACGTGGGCCAGCGCGCTGTCGCTGATCTTTTCGAGTTCGCTGCCCAGAACGATTTTTTCCGGATCAATGCCAACTTCAGCGCAGATCCTTCGCGTGACCAGATCGTTGTCGCCGGTGAGGATCTTCACCTCTACCCCATCCCGTTTGAGCGCAGCTACAGCCGTGGCAGCGTCGGGCAGAGCAGGATCACCGAACGCGAGGAATCCTGCCAGCGTGAGTTCTCGTTCGTCGGCGACTGAGTAGCTTGCGGAAGGAGCAACCGTGCTATAGGCCACCGCGAGCACCCGAAATCCCTGGAGGCTCAGAGCATCATAAGTCGCGCGGAAACGTGCAACATCATCGGAAGTAATCGGGCGGATCTGCCCGGCAGTTTCATGAGTGCGCGAGAGAGGGAGAATGCCTTCCGGTGAGCCCTTGGTGATCAACGTCCAGGCTGCGTCGCGTTCCACCACAATCGAAAGCCGGCGGC
>DASUBD010000368.1:0-9175 GCA_035763445.1 Candidatus Angelobacter sp. | reverse complement strand
GAAGCCAGGCACGCGCTGAGCAATCATCCGGTGCAGGTGCGACTTCCGGAGCGGATGCCGCCTGCGTTGATGGATGCCGGCTGGATCAAGAAAGTGCTGCAGCATCTTCTGGAAAATGCAGCCAAGTATTCACCCGCTGGATCGCCCATCTATGTCAGCGCTGAGGTTAGGAATGATCGCCTAATCACCAGCGTGGCCGACCGTGGCGCAGGCATTGACGATCTGGAGCGCTCCATGGTCTTTGACAAGTTTTATCGCGGACAAAGCCAGCGATATCGCGTACAGGGAACGGGAATGGGGCTGGCGATTGTGAAAGCGATTGTGGAAGCGCACGGCGGGCGAATTGAGGTGACCAGCCAGTTGGGCCAGGGCTCAGTATTTTCTTTTGGATTGCCGTTGGCGCCGGCAGACGCTTCGCGAGTGGGTTAGCCGAATGCATAAATTTTCAGGAACCGGTCTGCTGTTTGCTGCGTATTAGCTCCCAGGGAGAAGTGTTATGGGAGCTCTGTTGCAGGATCTAAGGTATGGCGCACGAACACTGCGCAAGTCTCCGGGATTCACACTGGTTGCAGTGCTGGCGCTGGCGCTGGGGATTGGCGCCAACACGGCGATGTTCAGCGTGGTGAACAGCGTGCTTCTTCGGCCCTTGCCTTATGCTGAACCGGAAACGCTGCTGAAGCTCTACACCAGCATGCCGCAATTTCGCGACGCTTCCATTTCTTATCCAAACTTTCTGGATTGGCAGCAGCGCAGCCGCTCATTTGAAGCGATGGCTGCGTATCGCTCTACGTCGTTCAATCTCACAGGAAGCGCGAACCCTGAACGGCTTCGGGGCGAAATGGCCTCTGCCACAATTTTCCCTGTGCTCGGGATCAAGCCAATCATCGGACGTGCTTTCACCGCCGACGAAGACCGCAAAGGCGGCGCGCAGGTAGCGGTGCTGACATCCAGCTACTGGAAAACGCGATTTGGCAGCAATCCTCAAATCATCGGGCGCACGCTCACCCTGGACGAAAAGCTCTACACCATCGTTGGCGTTGTACCCAGTGACAACGTGATATTTCGGCGTACCTCTGTGATCATCCCCATTGGTCAGTGGAGCGAGCCGCTGTTCTGGGACCGCAGTGTGGGCATGGGAACACGCGGTTTGGGACGCCTCAAGACGGGCATTACCGTGCAACAGGCACAATCAGATCTTGACGGTGTTGCCGCGGGCCTTGCGCGTGAATATCCCAAGGACAATAAAGATCGAGGCATCTACGCGGTGTCTCTCCACGATGATTTAGTCGGTGACGTCCGCACGCCGTTGCTGGTATTGCTTGGCGCGGTCGGATTTGTATTGCTCATTGCATGCGCCAACGTTGCCAACCTGCTGCTGGCCCGCTCAAACGCAAGGGCCCGCGAATTTGCCCTTCGCGGCGCGCTGGGGGCTACGCGCAGCCGGGTGATGAAACAACTTCTCACGGAGGGCCTGCTGCTGGCCGTTGCAGGAGGGGCGCTTGGCGTTGGACTTGCGGCAGGACTGAACGCGATCTTCGCGGCCAAGCTGGCCAACCAGCTTCCCCGCGCAGACCAGATTCATCTGGATGGCTCGGTTCTCGCCTTCACTGCATTCGTCTCGCTGCTGGCAAGCGTGCTATTTGGAATCACGCCCGCCCTGCAGAGCGCGCGATCAGACCTGAACACGATCCTGAAGGAAGGCGGTCGCGGGAGCACAGGTCGCCATGGTTTTCAGCGTGCGCTCGTGATGGTGGAAGTAGCTCTGGCGCTGGTGTTGACGACTTCAGCCGGGCTGATGATTCGTACGATGTCGAGGCTCTGGAGTGTTAATCCTGGTTTTGATCCGCAAAACGTACTCACATTCAGCATTGCCGGATCTCCCGCAGTCCACGGCGCTCCTTTAGCAGTCCGCAACGGCATACAGCAGACTACGGAGCAAATACGCGCTCTTCCCGGAATCAAGGCCGCGAGCGTGGTCTTCGGTGCCGTACCCATGAATGGAGACTCCGAACTTCCGTACTGGGTGGAAGGGCGACCCAAGCCTGAGCAGAATCAGATGGACCTGGCTTTGTTCTACGGCATAGATCCTGATTACTTCAGCGTGATGCGGATTCCTTTGATGCGCGGCCGCCTGCTGTCGCAACAAGACACTGAAAAGGTTCCGTGCGCGGTGGATATTGATGAGGATTTTGCGCATAAGGCATTCCCCAACCAGGACCCGCTGGGCCAGCACGTGAACCTCGAATTGATCGGCATGCAGTGCGCGGTGGTGGGAATCGTGGGCCATGTAAAACATTGGGGGCTCGACACCGACGCAACCTCAAAGGTCCATTCCCAAATCTACATACCGTTCCGGCAGTTTCCTGACAGCGTAATGGACCTGGGTTCCACCGGCTCAGATTATGTGGTCCGTACGGCTCGTGAGCCGTACGCGGTTGTGCCGGGACTGAAGCACACTGTTTCTGACATCAACGGCAAAATGGTGGCCTACGGCGAAGAGAGCATGCAGGATGTAATCAGTGATTCGCTTGCAGCCAGGCGCTTCACACGCCTGCTGCTGGGGACATTTGCAGTGCTGGCTCTTATCCTGGCCGCAGTGGGAATCTACGGCGTGATTTCATATTCGGTCAGCCAGAGCACGCACGAAATTGGAGTGCGTATGGCGCTGGGCGCCGATACCGGAAAGGTACTGGGCATGATTTTGAAAGACGCCATGCGTATGGCGCTGATGGGCATTGTGATTGGCGCTGTGGCGGCCTTTGCTGTTACTCGCGTGATGAAAGGTTTGCTGTTCGGCGTGAGCGCGTCAGATCCGCTGACATTTGTCGCCGTGGCGCTGCTGCTGAGCCTGGTAACCCTGCTGGCCAGCTATATTCCAGCAAGCCGGGCTACACGAGTTGATCCAATCATCGCCTTGCGCTACGAATGAAGCAGGATTGAGAAGCAGCGCTCGTGGATTACACAAATCGGCAGAGATACATTCCGGAGGCCCGGTTTAAGCGGCTTTGTACTTGCCGGTAAGGCCATTCCAGCGGATCTTAAGGGCGTCGCGGCCCATGAGCATTCCATCTCGCCAGGGATGGATGGTGGAGCGCTCATCATGTCCCCAGGCAACAGGAACTTCCGCTACTTTCAACCCGAAACGATGAGCCAGATAAAGTATCTCGGCGTCAAAGCCCCAGCGGGTGATGCGTTGGCGGGGAAAGATGAGTTGTGCTGCGCGGCGCGAGAAAGCTTTGAATCCGCACTGCGTATCGCGATAAGAAAAGCCCAGAAGAGCGCGCAAATAGAAGTTAAAAGTGCGCGACATAATGCGCCGCTTGAGCGGCTGGCGCTGAAACTGAAGCGAAGGATCCAGCCAGCGGGAGCCGATGGCCACGTCTGCGCCCTGCTCCAGCGCAGAGAACAGTTTGCCGGCTTCGGCAATGGGCGATGACAAATCAGCGTCAGTGAAAAGAAGAATTTCTCCGCGAGCATTGAGCATGCCGTTGCGCACCGAGTAGCCTTTGCCCTGATTACCGGGATTCTGAATCACTCGAAGCTCCGGATTGGCCGCGGCGAAATCGCTGGCGATCTGGAACGTGTCATCGCGAGAACCATCATCCACAATCACGACCTCTGCACTCCAGGAGGCCTGGCGAAGATGGGCCAGAATTTGTTCCAGGGTCCTGCCTAATCTCCGACGCTCGTTGTACGCGGGCACAACAATGCTGTATCGGGGCCGTTCCAATTGGGGTGTGATCTCTGGAATGGAGGACTCTTTTGTGGCCAGGGTCATGCTGCCTGTTCTTTCTTCTTCTTCAACATGGTGAAAAATTCAGGTACAAGCTCAGGGTCCCAGAGACCGCGCCGGGCCTCCTCCATCATGGTAAGTTCTGCTTCCTCGTGATGGAGCGCCGGTTTGTAGGGACGAGCCGTGCGGAGCGCGTCGTAAACGTCCACCACTTGAAGGATGCGGGCCAGCAAAGGAATGTTGTGTCCCACGAGCTGGTCCGGATAGCCGGTGCCATCCCAGTGCTCGTGATGATGCCGGATGATGGGAAGCACATTGCGAAAAGACTTGAGCGGACGGCAGATGGATTCGCCGATCACCGGATGCTGTTTCATCACTACCCACTCCGCCGGAGTCAGGCTGGTACCTTTTTTAAGGATGTCGTCAGGAATGGAAACTTTTCCCAGATCGTGCAGATAGCCGCCGCGCTTGAGCGCGATGATGCTCTCTCCATCCAACCCGATGTGGTGTCCCAGGTCCGCCGCGTAGCTGGCAAGCCGTTCGCAGTGGTTGCCGGTGTAGGGATCGCGCGATTCGATTCCCAGCGCGAGCGCTACCAGCACCGCCTCAGCATTTTCCAGTTCGTCAGTGAACTCTTTGAGCTTCAGGAGCGACTTGACCCGGGCAAACAGCTCTTCCGGGTAGAGCGGCTTGCTGAGGAAGTCATCGGCGCCTGCCTCGATGCCCCGCACACGGTCATCCCGGTCACTGAGACCGGTAATCATCACGACAGGAATCAGGCGCGTGATGGGATCTTCCTTGAGCTCGCGACAGAGCTCGTATCCCGACTTGCCCGGCATGATTACATCCAGAAGAACAAGGTCAGGCCGGTCACCATGGACCATGCTGAGCGCTTCATCCGCCTGCGTCGCGGTAATCACCTCATATCCCCGAGAGGTGAGTAGTTCGCGCAGGAGTAGAACCGTATCTAACTTGTCATCAACTACAAGGATCTTGGGAGCGCGTTGCTTCAGGCGGCCAAACTCCTCCCTCACCTTTGGCGATAAGAGACCCATCCCATCGTGAGACGGAAGCCGAGGCACGAGGGTTGCATCGAGCAACTCTGAGAGTGCCTGATCTTCATGGTTTTCGTTAGACACAGAAAAATCCTGGCTGCCGGGTCCGAAGATTTTCCGGGAACGCCCGCAAGGCTTTTGGCTTTGCGCGCGACTGGGGGAGAAGGGCCGGTCTGCTTCGCTGACCTGGTTCTGAACTTCCTAACGCTTCAATACTAAAATATTAAGGTATACTCCCTAGAAAATGGAAGCGCATAGTTTGCGGCTTAAGAAAGTAATTGAAATGTATCGCTCACCACGTGAGTATTATCCGCAGCTGTGATTTCTTCTGATTTTATCAGGGACCTCCTGGCTCAGGCTATATCCTTTTTTAATCCTTCGGCTGCAAATATTAAACCCCGCAGTCGGACGAGCAATGACCACTGATGCCGTGGCGGAAAATCCGGCGTTCTATAATTGCCGATCTTCTCTATGCGCTATTTGGGCTTCCTTCTTCTGTTGATGTTGGGATTGTCTGCCGCTGCCCCGGCGGCTCCACGGCAGCATACAGTGGTGCTGGGACGTGTAAGGACGGTGACTGCTCCTGACCAGAACGGGCGCCCGCAGTCGATCAAAGTTCGCGAGCTTCTGGTGGACGGACGCGTCCGGGAATACACCTCCAGCATTCCGCATGACGTGACGGACAGGCTGTTTGTCATTCGCCGCGCGAGCCGGATGAATGACTCGCTGCCCGGCGAAGCGGGCCCGCGAGATCGATGGATCTGGCAATTGGAGGGCTGGATCAGCGTGGACCGTTTGACTGGCCATGTGGCGCAACTGAACCTGCCGGCCTTTGATCCTGATCTTTCAGAGGTGAACTGGTATCGCGATTACGCCGCGTATTGCGGCTCATCGGACGATGGCAGCAAAATGTACATGATGGTTTTCCAGCTTGGGAAGCGGAAGCCCATCCTGAAGAGGGAATTCGCCGGATCCGCATGTTCCACACCTGTGTGGGAGCGAAATCCCAGCCGCGTTACCTTCAACACCGGCGCGGAGAAAAGCAGCTTTGCCGTGCGGGCCCACGGCACCGCGTTGCAGGCCGAATCCAATAATGAAGACGAAGGACCACAGTGATGAAAACCCTTGATGAGTACCTGGAGGATGCGGCGGTAGCCCATGGCCACTTATGCGCCGGGCAGGTTTTAGGCGTGCGCATGGCCATGTTCGGACTGAAGACTCTGGGCCTCAATGATCCCCAGGGCAAGGACCGCAAGAGGATTGTGACGTTTGTGGAAATCGACCGCTGCGCTACGGATGCAGTGATGGTGGTTACCGGGTGCCGGTTGGGAAAGCGTGCCCTTAAGTTTCGCGACTGGGGCAAGGTGGCGGCGACGTTTGTGGATACGGAGACGGGCAGGGCCGTGCGGGTGGCGGCCAGGGAATCGTCAAAAGCACTGGCCCGGGGCCTGCATCCGGAAGTGGAAGACAAGAACCAGCAGCAAATGATGGCGTATCGCGAACTGAGCGACGATCAGATGTTCCAGACGCAATGGGTGCGCGTTCCGCTGCCGCCGGAAGAATTCCCGGGGTATAAAGGCGACCGCATTGTGTGTGAGAATTGCGGGGAAGGCATCAACTTTCGCCGGGAAGTGCGGCGGGAGGGAAAAATTCTATGCCGGGGCTGCGCCGGGGAGAGCTACTTCGAACCGGCCTGAGTATCGGAAAGTCTTTTTTTTGAAGAACTTTTTCGTTCCCTCGTGCGTATCAACACTAGAGCCGCCGCTCAGCCGCACCGCTATGGCCGGCGATACCTCAGGTTTACAGGAGGACTTATGAATATAAATCTGCGCCGAATGCTGGCCACTGTAACACTCGCGTCCTTGTTCCTCCTGGCCGGGTGCAAAGTGACAACCCATGGGGACAAAGGCAAGGAAGGTAAGGACGTAGATATCCAGACGCCTCTCGGCTCCCTCAGCGTCCATAAAGGACCAGTTGACCCGAAAGAAACCGGCCTTGCGGCGTATCCGGGAGCGCAGGTGAAGGCTGACACAGAGGACGGAGATTCCGGCGCAAATGTCAATATTTCCAGCTCCATCTTCGGCATGAAATTGGCTGTTCTCAAATACCAGACCAGTGATCCTCCGGAAAAAGTGCTGGACTTCTACCGCAAGGAGATGTCCCGTTACGGCAAGGTCATAGACTGCAAGGGCGGTTTCAACATGACTTTTCATCACCGTGACCGCGATGCAGACGTGAGCTGTGGAGAGAGTGAAGGACCCAATCCGCATCACTACAAACAGGAACTCAAGGTAGGCACGGAGAATAACCAGCGGATCGTGGCGGTGAAGCCCAGCGGCAACGGCACCGATTTTGTCATGCTGTACGTCCGGGCGCGTGACGAGAAAGACACCATGTAAGACCTGATCCACCCGCAGTGTTGTCATCAGGGAGTTTGTCCGCAAGGCTTATCGGTGAGTGCAATCGTGCATGGGAAACTCACCCAAAAACCTTAGTACCTAAGCATCCATCCAGGAATTCTCCAGCATCATAGGTTTCGGTTGAGCCCACAGGCGTGACCGCAGGGTTCGCCCCGGTGTGGTTCCCGGCTGCGCAACAGAATATTGACCCTTTGGCTTGAACTTTTCTGTTGTGCTTCTGCTCAGTCTGAAGGTGGTAGATCGCCTGCTCGAGGCGGTGCTCAGAGCATTTGAGTAGCTTACTTTGAATAAAACTGAACGTTGAAGGACATGGGACGGACAATCCTTTGTGTGAGCCGGGCTTCCGCTGCCCAGGTTACGCGGAACCTGGTACTTGAACAAGCAGGGTATCGCGTGCTGGCGACAGACGATCCCGGCGAAGCAGAGCGGATCTTCGGTGACGGCGGAGTCCACGCCGTGTTATTTGGTGAAACCATTCAAGCGCAACAGCGAATCGAATTGGGTGCAAGCTTCAAACGAATCAATCCAGCTGTGCCCATCGTGTTTCTGTATCGCATGAATGGATTCCGGGTTCCGCCGGGAATTGCCGACGAGCAGGTGGAATCACTGGGAGATCCCCGGCTACTGCTGCAGGCGTTGCGCCGTGTTCTGGGCGACGGCTCCAGCATGGACATGGATAATGACGGGTAAATCACGCAGTGACTACTGTGAGCGAAACGGATGGCGACACAAACTCAAGCGCATAAACGGGAGCGGCACACGCGCGCACACGCGGGCAATGCGCTGCAGAAGGTTCCTACAGGTATTCGTGGCCTTGACCAGGTGACTCACGGCGGATTGCCCAGGGGGCGAACCGCGCTGGTATGCGGCGGCCCGGGAACAGGCAAGACGCTTCTTGGTCTGGAGTTTCTGGTACGCGGAGCAGAGCTTTATAACGAGCCGGGCGTGTGCGTAGCCTTTGAAGAGACCGTTGAGGAACTCACCACGAACATGGCATCGCTGGGCCATAACCTGAGCTCGCTGGTCAAAGCAAAGAAGCTGGCCATTGACTATGTGGAGATCGAACGAAAACAGATTGAGGAAACCGGCGAGTACAGCCTGGATGGACTCTTTGTTCGCCTCAAGCAGGCCATTGATGCTGTTAAGGCCAGGCGTGTGCTGCTGGACACGGCTGAACTTCTTTTCCTTGGCTTAAAGAACGAAGGAATTGTGCGCTCTGAGTTACGCCGCCTCTTTCACTGGCTCAAGGACGCGGGAGTCACGGCGATAGTGACGGCTGAATCAGGTGAAAACGCTCTTACGCGGCATGGCCTGGAAGAGTATGTGGCTGATTGCGTGATTGTGCTCGATCATCGCGTCACCGAGCAGATTTCCACCAGGCGACTGCGTGTGGTGAAGTATCGGGGATCTTCTCATGGCACCAACGAGTATCCGTTTCTGATGGAGAGTGACGGCATTGCGGTCATGCCGATTACCTCGGCCGGCCTTTCTCATGGAGCTTCCACGGAAACAATTTCTTCAGGGGTTGCCGGGCTGGACCAAATGCTGAGCAAAGGAGGCTTTTTCCGCGGCAGCAGCATTTTGATTACGGGAACAGCCGGCACTGGTAAATCCAGCTTTGCCGCTTCATTCGCCAGCGCTGCCTGCGGCCAGGAAGAGCGAGCACTCTACTTTTCATTTGAAGAGTCTCCCAGCCAGATCCTGCGCAATATGTCATCTGTAGGGCTGGACCTGACGCGGCACATCAACAAAGGATTGCTCAAAATAAACTCCTCACGGCCAACCACCACCGGCCTGGAAGCACACCTGGCCCAGATGTACAAGGATGTGGAAGATTTCGATCCGGGTGTGGTGATTATCGATCCCATTACAAACCTGATCGCTATAGGTGACCAGTCTTCAGTCAAGGCCATGCTCACGCGGTTGATTGATTTTCTGAAGATGAAGAACATCACCGCCCTTTTCAC
>DASUBD010000367.1:0-8254 GCA_035763445.1 Candidatus Angelobacter sp. | reverse complement strand
GCGACCCGCTGGCCACCCTATTGTTCAAGAAGTACAAAGAAGTCATCATGCCTAACCTGCAGGTGGATGAGGAAGGCGCCACACTGCTGATCAACTTTATCGAACACCAGAGCGAGAGGGAAAGGAAGAAAGCTGCGCCCTTTTCGGCCCCGGCAGCCGATCAGCCTCATAAAGGAGACGTGTCATTGCAGCGGTAGACTCCATGCTTCACGTTTCTTGAACCGGTGAAGGTTTTCCGACGAGTAGCCCCATGCCCAATTCGCAATCGTCCTTGCCGATGATCACGTCGGTTGTCCCCGCCTTCCGCTGGGTGAAGTTCGGCCCGGTGCAGCTTCTGAACGTATGTTCTGCCAGCGGCCCGGCTCAGCTTCCAGCTTGGCTTCTCCATCCGGATACGCTCCCTGCAGCGCTTCCACATCAAAGCCCAGCAGGTGCGCCACCATGCCGAAAAAGAAGACCACGCCCGCCTCATTCACCGGCTCGCGCACCAGCCCATGCGGTACCCGGCCGTTCAAACTCACAGGCGGCCCCATCATTGGCCGGCCGGGTATCGCCCGTCTGAGAACGCAGGTTCAAGGGTAGTGCGACTGATCCGCGCGCATGAGTCTGTGCGCCTGCCCGGGTTTTCCTGATCGTCTCCACACTGGTCCTGTGTCGGGTGGAGCGCATTGGCTGCGTAGCGGGCAGTTCAGGCAAGCTGTCTTACCCCCAGGCTAAAGCGGAGCTATCAATACTATGGCAGTTGTAAACAAGCTCATGATTAGCAGTATTACCCACCAGCGAGACCCATTCATGGCCGCAACAATTGCCCCCACAAGCGAAATCAAAATGACTACTTTTGTGACGATTATGTCTCCGTGAAAGCCATGGTTGCGGCCGAATGGAGTCAGCACAGCAGACCAAAACAAAACTGTGATGAAAAGGCTGCATACGCCAATTTTATTTGCGGTTCCTCTGGCCATACCTCTATCCAATTCCCAATTTAATGGCTTAGTTCATGCTTTCTTGGTCAATTACACCATTTCAAGAGATCCCGGCAAATGTGTTTCCAAAAGTGACCATCCGGATTGATTTCGCCCCAATGAAAGTTTATCTCTCTGGGCACAACGGCGTCAGATCTGATAGGCATTATAGTCATTCCGTCGAAACCACCCTCCACGAGCTTTGTTGTTTGAAGGACGAAGTGAGCGGAATTCGCACCTGTGCCTGGGTCACCCTGTGAGCGGAAATGATCGAACGTTCCCGGCACACCGTGGGCGACGTTGAAAAGATTATCCGCTGTCCTCTCGGTGAAACCTGCGTTTCTTAAGGCTGTTTCGGCCTGAGTCTCGGATGCAGTGACAGAACCAAATCCTGCAAGGGTTTGGTTTTTCCCAGGTCCAGTGAACGTGAAGGAAAACCCCGCAAGAGCACCTGAAGTCTGCGTGAAGGATGTATTAGGAGTGCCACTGAGCCAGACTCCTGTGGATGACGTGCTGCTGCCCTGCTGAGTGAAGTGCACTCCGGCGGAATCCACTGTGCCGCTATACGAGGTGCCTCTCTGGTCAGTCAAGTTGCCGTTATTGCTACTAACAATTGTCGGCTGAAACTGCCAGTTTCCGTTTCCAAGACTCACCATCTGACCCTGGAGCCCGCCTTGGCAATTTGCCGAATCCCCTTCGCACCTGAGTCCGAAATCTAAACCGCTAGGATCCGTGAGGGTGCTGGGAAGATTTCTCACGTAACTATATCTGTTCAGACTTTGAGGATCCTCTCTGTGCCCCCCATGCGGATCAGGTTGAACGAACCTACCAACAAGTGACAAAAAGTATCTGCCTTCGAAATGGTCGAGACCGGACTCCGGGTCTCTTTCCTGCGCGCTGAACTTGTAGTGGTTGCCACTGGAGGAGACGATGGGATAGTCGGTCCCGTATGCGGAGTAGTCTGATTCATCTTCGACAGCTCCAGCCGCGCTGATGATCATGCTGGTGGAATTCAAATGGTCGGACAAATAGTAGTGGATGCTGTTATCGGCGACATCAATGCGTGCGGCGCGTTTGCCATTGACAAAGATGTATTCGGATTTCAGTACGCCCGTGAGATCTGACTCGGCGATGATGCCCGGTGCGCCATACCAGTAAAGGGTGCTAGCCGTACCACCGGATTTTTCCACGCGATTCCCGTCAGCATCGTAAGTGTAGGTAACACCTCCCGTGCTCTGAATACGGTTCTCAGGATCATAGACGTACTGTCCTGGAGCGGAGTAATCGGTGAGATTTCCCGCCGCATCATAACCCAATCCGGTTGCGCGGTTGTTGATATCGCCGGCATGCTGAAAATTACCTCCATGGGCCTTGCCACTCATGGGGGAAATCATCAGGTTGCCCCAGGGGTCGATGGCGTAGTTTTCGCCCCAAGAGGAAGGACCCGTGCCAGCAGCAGAGTAGCCCGAGGTGATGCGATTCAGCGAATCGTAAGTGTATGTCTGGGTTCTGGTTGCGTCCTTGTTGTTGGTAATGGACATGACATTGCCGTTATCGTGATGCGCGGCTCCATAGTTGTAGGTTTTATTCATGAAGAACGACGCAACCTGACCGTTGTCAGAATAAAAACCACTGATCTGCAGGCGCTTATTCAAATCTGTGCGCAGATAAATATTGGGCAGGTGCCACTGATATTCGGACCCGTTCGGCCAATAAGTGAGATTGGTGGCATAGGGGGTGCCATTGGAATCGGTGACAGAAGTGACTCTGCCGGCAAAATCGGGAGCATAGGTTACCGTGCGTCCACTGGGATAGTGGAGAGCGTACAGCGAGCCGTCCAGATTGTAGTCGTAGCTGATGGATTTAGAGATGCCTGCAATGGTGCGAGCCTCAGTTTTCATCCGCCCGAGGGCGTCGTAAGTGTAGTTGCCCAAGCCAGCCTGATCTGTGAGGCTGGTCAGATTTCCAACGCCGTTCGCACCAACATCGTATGTATATGTGTCAACTGGAGCGGTGATGGGGCATGCCGGAGGCACGAATGTGTGCGGCTGATAATCCTTTTTGGTAATTCTATGGAGTTCGTCATAGCAGTAGCTGATGGTCTGCGTGGCTGCGAGGGTCTGATTCGGCGCGGGCGAGGTCTTCATGAGCAGATTGCCGTCAGCATCGTAGCTGTAGGTGATCGTGCCAGACTCAGGGTTGTGCGCGGTGAGCAAACGTGAAAGCGAGTCATAAGAAAAGGTGCGCGTACGCCATTGGGATGGATCAGACGGCGCTGAACCCTTCTGGTCGACGCGGAGCAGATTTCCGAGGGCGTCATACTGATACAGAGTTACATAGGGAGAATTTCCGACATCGCCTGCATTGAAGCCGCCGGTCAAGGAACTGCCCGAGGTTCCGGTAGTGAATGAGGGCTGAGCGAAATGCGCGCTGTCCCAGGTATAAGAGGCCGCCAGGGTGTAGCCATTCCCAACGGGCCCGGCAGTCCTGGCCGAAATATTAATCGTTGAACCTGAAGAGCCGGCACTGACAATGGAACTGCCGTTGATCAAACCTGCAAGGCGTTGAGCGATCAGGGTGGGGGTGTCGCCGGCGCCGTAGGACGTCTGGTACCCGGTCCCGTTGATTGTGACTGTGATGTTGCCAGTATCTGGATTACTGGTGGTATCGCGCCCACCGGTGAGAGCGGAACCGGACGGAGTGGCCCAGAAATCCGGTGCTGTTGCCTGTGAGGGGCTGGCGCTGAGAGTGTAGTTGGTGGCTGCTCCCGTAGTCCGGGCGGTGAGGGTGATCACCGGAGTAGTGCAGGAAGAATCCGAGCACGAGGCATCCACTGGAGCAGTGAGGTCGTTATGGAAGGCGGACATCAGCGCCGCGGCCACAGTGGATGCGTTGCTAAATTGGCCGTAGCTCGCTGATTTCTGGACTCCGTTGACCGTGATCGTCACTGTTCCAATGTCCCATACAGTTCTTGGACAGGAGCGCGGAGGCTCCTGATCCTGGCACGGGTCAATGGTATCCGAGCCCTCAAAACCGCCGATGGTGACTGTAGCAGTACCCGAAGATGCTGATTGCGGATTCGACTGCTCATTTCCGCTGATTGTCACACTGCCCTGGGCGGGTGTGGCCGCCGCGCCGGGATTGGGCTCATCCACTTCAACCAGACGACCTAGTGCATCAGAACAGCTTTTGCGCTGTGTGCCGGCTTCATCAAACGAAGTTACACAGTTTCCAGAGCTGTAGTCGGCCGTTTTGAGGCTCTGGTCCTGTTCTGTGATGGTCGTGGGGCGTCCGAGGGCATCGAATGCTGTCTGGACCGTGCCGTAAGTGAGATCTGCGGTGGAAATATACGGGTTGGTGACACTGGTCACGTGTCCCAGGCCGTCATAAGCGGTATCGACAATGACTGTACCATCCGGCGTCAGATGCTCCGTGCGAGTGGCATGACCAAGCCCGTCGAGGTCAGTTGTGAGAGTGTCAGTCAAAGACGAGGTGATCAACTCCAGCTTCTGAACTGTGGTCGGGTCAGGGTAGTTGAATGTGGTTTGAGGGTGCTGCCCTTGAGAATCGGCCGGTGAGACGTCTGAAATCATCCGCCCCAGAAAATCGTATCCAAATGTGCTGGTGTGGGCTGGATCGCCCTGCGCTGTACCGTTGGCCTGAGATGCGGCATTGGCATCCGTGAAAGAAGCAATCAAGCCGGTGTTCAGGTCGTATGTGGCACTGAAGCACTGCCCTTTTGCGTTACACGTCATGGTCGGCAGAGCGCCGTTGTAAGCAAGGTCATAACTGATTGTTGTGGTGTGCTGCAGCGGATCAATCTGAAGATGGGGCTCTCCAGTGTCATACCAGTTGGTGTGGTTTACCACGGAGCCGCCCGTGCTCAGCCATTTGTTGACACTGGTGAGGTTTCCCCGAATTGCGTTGGGGGCAGCCAAATGCGTCCCACTGGTCAATGCACCTACGGTTTGTTCGTAAGAAGTCAGGTATGCAGCTTCGTCATAGGTGTAGTCCGTTTCCGCCATGCAGGGCTTGAGCGTGCCCGCGCCATCTACGGGGCAGTTGGATTTTGGATTATTGGCTGGGTCAATGACCACGGCGGAAGCAGGCAGATCAAGCAGGTTGGCCGTAAGGTACCGGCTGTCTTTCTGCCATTCATAGACCATATCCTGCTCGCGCAACAGGCCACCCGGATTGCCCTGACCCCAGTCGTATTGCTTTGTCGATTGTGGCAGGCTGAGGTAAAGAGGGCTGGCATAGTCGATATGCTGGAGACTTACTTTCTGGCTGGGAAACAACGTAATCTTTTTATCCGTAGGCAGGCCAAGATACATTTCATTGTTAACAAGCCAGGTAGTATCAACCTGCTGCAAGGCTGACCGTGATCCTCCGGAACCCTGGTAAGCGATACTTTTCGTCTCTTTATAATTATAGGGATAAACGGTTGGCATGGTCTGGACTGGCGAGAACACATGCACTGTATCGTTTTGCAATGGATCAGTAACCGTGTGTGTCATGCTCTGGTCTTGAGCTTCCGCACCCCACTGATAAGTCCAGGTAAATACGTTTCCGTTCACATCATGCAGGCTGCGGGTGTGAACGGCGCGGCTCACCGATGTGATGTCAGTGCTGGAAGAGATGGGGAATTGGCCTTCCGCCCAGGTGTACTGAATCGATGCTCCTGTGGGAGTGCTAACGCTCGTGATTTCCCCGTAACTGTCATAGCTGATCGACCACTGGGTGCTATCCGGCAGGATGACGTTGCTTAAGTACATTGGCTGGCGGTAGTTGCCGGGTAGCAAATTCTGGAACTGCTGAATTCCGGACGGGGAGAAGCTGGTGAAAAGCTGCGGGTAGACGGCAAAACACAGCTTGATCTGGTTAGTCTGACCATTTGGCGCAGGGTACACGAGATAACCCACCCATGGCGTTCCGAACGATGTGAGACACCCGTTGACTTCAGTACCAACCGCCTCATGAGTAGTAATCGCAGGACCATTCCACTTCGGAGCCGCGATATCAGCAATTCCGAGAGGCGGATTCAGAACATTCCCATTGGCATCAACTATTTGCGCAACAACAAAATGCTCAGAGCAGGTGGTGGTTCTGGTGAAGCCCGGCAGGCCATTGCCCGGGTCGGTGACGCAGGTACCCTGGTCGTGGTGAAAAGTGCCACTATATTGTGTACCTTCACGGTCGATCACAACAGCGTTGTAGGGCAGCCCCAACGCATTCGAACCGCTAATGATGAGCTGGTAGCCACTTCCGTCCACCGCCATTAATGTACCGGTGGCGGCATTTTGGACAAGGCCGTGACTTGATCCATCCCAAGTGGCAATCCCTCTGGGCGTAGAGACGCTGTAGTCAGTGCCGACGCCATCCGTGAATACTTCAGAATAATCTCTTGTGATGCCAAAGCTTGCCGTACTAACAAACACCGGCCCTTGACCGCATGGACCGGATGTAGGTGCATCAACAGTGGTGCACACCAAAGTTGGTTTCCATTGCCCAGTCAGGGTGTTTGGATCGCCAGTGGCTTGCCATGTCTTGGCATTTACAACCAGATAATACTTGATACCGAGCTTGCCCCGTTGAGGAGTGCTGACCGGCAACGGGATGTGGAGCGTTAGATTGCCATTCATTAAATTCACGGTATCAGCACTGCCGCCATCGTATGCTCCCTGTGGAGGCATACCGTTTTGCAGGTTGGGGGAAGTTTGCGCAGATGACAACACAGCAAAAAACAGTCCCATCAATGTGGCGAGAAGTGATCTGTACGTCACAATTTGGCTCCTGGTCTAGTTCAGTGAACGCAGTACAGCGATGGTTGGTGCTTGCGCTCTTACCCGGAAAGCGAGCGGTTGTTGGAGGCCCAGGTTTTCAGTGGATTTCGGGAGTGGAAATCCAGAGTAGCTGGAACAAGCTAACGAGCGGATATGGATCGTGTCAAGATAATTTCTGAGGTTTCCGAACTTTTGCTTTCCCATTTTGGAACGCGCGGGAATAGAAGAGATTGATCGCCGAGATCGCCGTCATCTGGAAAGTCAAAGGCAAAAACCTACCACGGAGGCGGAGACACCGAGGAAATCGGGAGGAGAAGAAGATCGCCGAGATGGCGCGTGATCGCCCGACCTCGGCGTCATCTGGAAAGTCAAAGGCAAAAACTTACTACGGAGACTTCATAACCGACAACGATCCCAAACAAGGATGAAAAATGGGTTTATTGTCGCTCCGCCTGCGGCTCCGCTCCGGCCTACGGCAATGTGGAGTTGGTCTGACGCTGCGCTTACCCAGGGCTTATCCTTCAGCTCGCAAGCGCCTCGGAACGCGCCTGGGCTAGACTCTGCCACGCCTAACGGCGCTGGATCCTGTCCCGGGGGATGGAGCTTAGTAGCTCCCGGTTGCATTTTCGCTAATGCACCCATGTGTTACTTGCTGTCCTTTCTTATGAAGACGTGAGTTGCTTTTTCACTGCAGACGGTCTTGTAAGGCGCGAAGCCAAGCTTGGCGAGGTTGATACCTGCAAACAGGTGTTCGCCTTCGCCGAGGAAGACGGGCGAGACCGTTAGGTGCATCTCGTCAATGTGGCCGGCCATCAGGTACTGGCGAATCACAGACACGCCGCCGCCGATCCTCACATCTTTGCCGTTTGCGGCTTCGCGGGCTTTGCTGAGCGCGGATTCGATCCCGTCAGTAATAAAGTAGAACGTGGTGCCACCTTCCATCACCAGCGGAGCTCGCGGGTAATGCGTGAGCACGAAAACAGGCGTGTGATACGGAGGAGTGGGTCCCCACCAGCCTTTCCAGGAATCGCCCTGCCATGGACCGCGCACCGGCCCAAACATGTTGCGGCCCAGGATCCACGCGCCCAGGTTTTCAAACGACAGGCCGGCCACATCGTTGTCCGGGCCGCGTGTGCCACCGCTCTCGCCTTGCATCTTGTTGAACAGTTCCGTGCCCCGAAACCAGGTATGCAGTCCAAACCCGCCGACGCCCATAGGATTGTTCAGGTCCTGCGCCGGTCCGGCGCCAAAGCCGTCAATGGAGATGGAGAAGGCAGCAACGCGCACTTTGCTCATAGGGAAATGGTATTACAGACTAATGTTTCCCAGGATATGACGGCTTGCGTTTCCCACCCTCCGCCAAAAGCGGGCGGAAGGGTGGGCCACCCGCAAGAGCAATCCTCGTAAGTTGTTGATTGTTCGTTCAAAAACATTTCACTCCGACAGGCTCTCAGGCTGTCCCCTTTTCCAATTTTTTCACAGCTTCCTGTCCCGGCTTTCGCCGGTTTT
>DASUBD010000366.1:0-3460 GCA_035763445.1 Candidatus Angelobacter sp. | reverse complement strand
TCATGCCCGCAGAACTTCTCCACCAGAAAGAGGCTGAGATCCAGCGCCGCATGAATGCCTCCGCCGCAATAGAACCCGCTGTCTTCCGTCACCATCAGCTCCGGCATCCACTTCACCTTGGGATATTTCTGACGAAGGCGCTCTGCCAGCGCCCAATGCGTGGTTGCTCGTTTGCCGTCGAGCAGGCCTGCTGCCGCCACCAGTTCTACTCCTGAACAAACGCTCGCAATTTCAGCTCCGCGTTTATGCCACCTTCCCAGCCACGGCACGATTGTTTGATTGCGCTCTACCGCATCATCCAGGCTGATTCCGGTGGTTGGAACAAAGATGAGGTCGGTCTTTCCGATGTCTTTGATCGATGCATCGGGTTGGAGACAAATCGGGCCATCGCAGCGTACTGGGCCGCCATCGGCCGATGCGGTGGTCACGTAGAACTGAGGCGCCGGATGGGTGCCGGTTAGAAGGTTCCAAAGCATGCCGGCATGACGGAACACTTCCATAGGACCAACTGCGGTTGAGGAAAATGTCCCGTCCAGAATCAGAATTGTCACGTGGATCATGCCCAGCACTCCTGTTCGCGGATCGAGTAGAACGTTATGGCTTGATCGCCTCCTTACAATGGCATATTTGCCATCTTGCTTCAAGTGGCTCCTGGCCTCTACCCTCAAGCAATAGCAGCAAAGAGTTATCAGGCCCGAATCTGCTGCCCTATATAGGAGAACTCAAAATGAGCGATCATTACCATGATCCCGCTGATCTGCGATTGTTAAAGGAGATGGGCAAACTTGCCCCCGCGGAATTCACCGCGTGGCTCAACCTGGACAAAATTGTTGCGCGTGAAGGTGGAGCAATCCCAAGAAAATACCGCGAGCTGATTGCATTGGCCGTTGCCTGCACAACTCAATGCCCCTACTGCATTGAAGTTCACACCAAAGCCGCAAAGGGAGCGGGCGCTTCAAGAGAGGAAATTGTGGAAAGCTCGCTCCTGGCTGCCGCCTTGCGCGCCGGCGGAGCCGCAACCCATGGAGCTATGGCCTTGAAGTTTTACGATCAGGCCGCCGCAGTGGGCGCATAGAATCTGCGGTTCGGTTCCGGCCGTAGCGCAAATCTGATTGCATCCAGGCCGGGAGCACGCCCACGGTACTCCCGGGCCTGATCATGGTTCTACCGCGATTTGAACTCCAGGCGGGCCTGCTGCCGTGCGCCGAGCACATCGGCCAGCTCCAATGGACGATCGACCAGAATGTCAGGCGGAGCCTCTTCAAGTGTGTGCGGCGCAAGGCCGTAGGTCACCCCAACAGAGTAGATTCCGGCGTTTTTCGCCGTTACCACATCCACGTCAGAGTCCCCGATGATCACCGTTGCTTCCGTACTGACACCAGCCTCTGACAACAAAGCCTGCACGCCGGCCGGATCGGGCTTCTTGGTATGGAAACTGTTGCCGCCATAGATCTGGAAAAAATATTTCCCCAGCCCCAGCGCTTCCACAATGGCGCGTGTCGGTCCAACCGGTTTGTTGCTGAGCACCGCCATCTTCACTGCGCCTGATCCGTTGCGGCTGGCAAGAATCGCATCCAGGGCAGCGAAAACACCCTCATATACATACGTGGTGTCCAGCTTGTGTGCGCGGTAATAATTCATGAAGAAGAGCAGGGCTTCCTGCACAAACTGTTCGTCGTCAGGGTCGCCCAGCGACCTTCGTACCAGCATGGGCGCGCCGTTGCCGATAAAGCTGCCAATCACATCATTGGGCAGTTCCGGCTTTCCGTAGTGCCTCAACATGGCATTCACTGAGTTAGCCAGGTCCAGGCGGGAATCTACCAGGGTGCCGTCAAGGTCGAAGATGAGAAGATTAAGCTCATGCGCCGGGATGGCGCGGTTTTTGCGAATCATCCATTTTCAGTATATCCCGGCCCTTGCGGGAGGATTTAGAATAGAAGGTACTCCAAAGTAGCGCCAACCCACCTTGCCCAAAAGTTATCAAAGGAGACTCATGGCCGTAACCAAGGCGGATTCCCGGAAGAACTCAACTGCAGTGGAAGAAGCTCCATCAACCAGGACAGAGAAGACATATGAGGGACTCACGCGCCAGCAACTGGTGGAGATGTACCGCCTCATGTACCTCTCTCGCCGGCTGGATGATCGCGAAATCCTTTTGAAGCGTCAGCAGAAAATCTTCTTCCAGATTTCTTCGGCCGGACATGAGGCTGTGACTGTGGCCGCTGGCTTTGCGCTGAAACCGGCCTACGACTGGTTCTATCCCTATTATCGTGACCGCGCGCTCTGTCTGGCTGTGGGTGTTACCCCGTACGAGATGCTTTGCGAGGCCGTAGGCGCGGAGGAGGACCCTGCCTCCGGTGGCCGCCAGATGCCGTCTCACTGGGGACACAAGAAGCTGAATATCGTCAGCCAGTCGTCGCCTACCGGAACCCAGTTGCTGCAGGCAGTTGGTTGCGCTGAAGCCGGTAAATACTTCAGCCGTCGTCCTAGCTCGGCTGAGAAAAAACAAGGAGATTACCGCCAGTTCAAGAACGTGGAATTTCACGGAGACGAAGTGGTTTATGTCTCCTGCGGTGACGGCACCACCAGCGAAGGTGAATTCTGGGAAGCCATGAACACCGCCTGTAATCAAAAGCTGCCTGTAATGTTTATGGTGGAAGATAACGGTTATGCCATTTCCGTTCCCGTGGAAGTACAAACGGCGGGCGGCAGCATCTCCCAGCTCTTGCGCAGCTTCCCCAACATTCTGATTGAAGAATGCGACGGCACGGACCCGGTCGCGAGTTATGCAGCCTGCAAGCGTGCAGCCGATTACTGCCGGAGCGGAAAAGGTCCTGCCCTGGTTCACGCGCATGTGATTCGCCCGTACTCCCACTCTCTTTCGGACGACGAAAAGCTCTATCGCCCCGAAAGCGAACGCCAGGCGGATGCAAAGCGTGATCCCATTACGCGTATGCAAATGTTCCTCGTTCGAGAGAATATCCTGAATGAAGATCAGATCAACAAGCTGGAAAAATCTGTAGAGGAAGAAATACAGGACGCATCCGCGCGCGCCGAGAAGGCGGTTCTTCCGTCAACGGATTCTGTATACAAGCATGTTTACTCGGCAGATCTTGATCCGCGCAGCATGAGCTCCGAGCCGAAATTTGAAGGCGGCGACAAGACTATGGCAGACCTCATCAACGCCGCGCTGAAAGATGAAATGAAGCGCGACGAGCGCGTCGTTGTCTTTGGAGAAGACGTTGCTGATTGCAGCCGCGAAGAGTACCTGAAACAGAAGCAGATCAAAGGAAAAGGAGGCGTCTTCAAGCTGACTGCTGGCCTTCAGTGTGAGTACGGCGGAGATCGCGTCTTCAATTCGCCCTTGGCCGAGGCCAATATTCTTGGCCGTGCCGTTGGCATGGCAACTCGTGGACTCAAGCCGGTTGCCGAAATCCAGTTCTTTGATTACATCTGGCCT
>DASUBD010000365.1:0-8114 GCA_035763445.1 Candidatus Angelobacter sp. | reverse complement strand
GCCTGCGGGTGATCAAGACGGTGATCATGAATGGCGATTTCCATTTGGAGTTGGAGAAATTCCTTAATGCCTCGCCCCTGGCAGACGCCATTCTTCTGGATTCAGGCGCTGGAAGCGGGCGAACATTTGAGTGGCGGGGTGTACGCTCATTCCTGACCGGAACGGAAATGAAATTTATTGTCGCGGGTGGGCTGAACCCGGAGAATGTCAGCGCGGCCATGCGCATGTTTCGTCCGTATGGCGTGGATGTGGTTTCCGGAGTGGAAACTTCGCCGGGCAAGAAAGATCCTGAGAAGTTGAAAGCATTTGTGGCAACAGTACGAAATGCGGAGAAAGAAGCATGGGCAGCGCAGCACTGAAAACCAAACCTGTACCCGGACGTTTTGGCGTCTATGGCGGCCGCTATGTTCCCGAGACCCTGATGGCCGCTCTGGAAGAACTGGAGCGCGAGTATGAGAAAGCTCGCAAGGACAAGAGGTTTCGTGGCGAGTTTGAGCGGCTGCTCAAAGAGTATGCCGGCCGGCCGACATCTCTGTTCCATGCGCGCCGCCTGACGCAAAAACTTGGCGGCGCAAAAATCTATCTGAAGCGGGAAGACCTGCTGCACACAGGCGCGCACAAGATCAACAACTGCATCGGCCAGGCGTTGCTGGCGCAGCGAATGGGCAAGCAGCGCATCATCGCTGAAACCGGAGCCGGCCAGCACGGCGTGGCCACAGCAACGGTTTGCGCGCTGTTTGGCTTCAATTGCGTGGTGTACATGGGCGTGGAAGATATGCGTCGCCAGGAGTTGAACGTCTTCCGCATGCGTTTGCTGGGGGCTGAGGTACGCGGAGTTGATTCAGGTTCCAAGACCCTGAAGGACGCCATTAATGAAGCCATGCGGGATTGGGTGACTAATGTGCGTAACACGCACTATCTGCTCGGCAGCGTTCTGGGCGCACATCCCTATCCTACGATGGTGCGCGACTTCCATTCTGTGATTGGACGCGAAGCGCGCGCGCAGATCCTGAAAGCCGAAAGCAAACTGCCCACGGCGATCATTGCCTGCGTAGGAGGCGGATCAAATGCGATTGGGATCTTTCACGAATTCATCAAAGACAAACGGGTAAAGCTGATCGGCGTGGAAGCTGGTGGGCGCGGCGACCGATTAGGCGAGCATGCAGCCCGCTTCCGTGGAGGCATGCCCGGCGTACTGCAGGGTACTTTTTCTTACGTACTGCAGGACGCCGCAGGACAGATTGCGACTACGCATTCCGTATCTGCGGGCCTCGATTATCCCTCGATCGGACCGGAACATGCTGCGCTGGCAGACCAGGGCCGCGCAGAGTATGTTTCGGCATCAGATGCGGAGGCACTTGAGGCGTGCACCGTTCTATCGCGAACGGAAGGGATTATTCCCGCCCTGGAGTCGGCGCACGCGGTGGCCGAGTGCATCAAACGGGCGCCGAAGATGAAAAAATCGGATGTGCTGATTGTGAATATTTCCGGCCGCGGAGATAAGGATATTGGAATTCTCCGTGAGAACTTGCAACTCGGATGAAGAGGAACAAAAGCTCTCACCACGGAGACAGGGGGCACGGAGAAAAGCAAGAAATGGAAAATTCAACAAACGATCGAACCACGAGGCTACAGTTTAAGAAAAGACCAGGCCTTGTTGCTTACGTTACCTGCGGTGATCCAAATTTGGCTACAACGCACGACATCGTTTTATCCGCCATTCGCGCGGGCGCCGATGTGATCGAACTCGGGGTCCCGTTCAGTGATCCCGTGGCTGATGGGCCGGTGATTCAGCGAGCCAGCGAACGCGCACTGAAGAATGGCACATCCTTGCAGGACGTGGTGCATCTGGCGGCTCAGGTGCGAAAGGAATCAGATGCCGGGCTGGTGATCTTCACCTATCTCAATCCGGTGCTCAGGTTTGGATTGCAGCGCTTTTGTGATGAGGCCATTAAGGCCGGAGTGGACGGTGTGTTGATCACTGACCTCACGGTCGAAGAGGCTGACGAATATCGCCGACTAACCAGCGCATGTGGTTTGAACACCATTTTCCTGGCAGCGCCTACCAGTCCTGACCAGCGCCTGAAAAAGATCTCGCAGGCCTCGCAGGGGTTTGTCTACGCGATCTCGCGCACCGGAGTTACGGGAACGCGCGACCAGCTTGAGGGTGATGCGGCAAACCTGGTCAAGCGGATTCGCAAATTCACCACGCTGCCTGTTGCCGTGGGCTTCGGCATTTCCAATCATGAACAGTTTTCCCATGTTGGCACCTTCGCCGATGCCGCAGCGGTGGGAAGCGCGATTGTGCAAGCTGTTGAACAGAATCCGGGTCGCGAACCCCAGGCGGTTGCCGAACTAATCCATAAGTTAAAAGGAACGTCTGCTACCGGTGCAGCCGATTCGGCCACTGTTAACATCTAATTTCTTTAAGCTGCAGCCCCTCTCTCTTAATTTCATTAAGTTTGACAGGCTCATTTACACTGTTATGTTAGATTGAGCCCAAAACATGACCATAGCGGATTGGCGTCGAAAAATCGATGAACTGGACCTTCGTCTGGTGGAAATCCTGAATGAACGGGCCCGGGCGGCACAGGAAATTGGGAAGCTGAAGCGCAACACCAACATGCCCATCTACGAGCCGGACCGGGAAAAACTCATTTTTGAGAATGTCCGGAAGGCCAACAGCGGGCCGCTTCCGGACAGCGAACTCCGCCAGGTGTTTGAACGGATTATTGACGTCATGCGAAATATTCAGAAGGTGCAGATTGTACCGGAACAGAAAATCGCCGGCGGGAAAACAGAGTTTGATGTAGAACTGAACGATTGAAAACCATCTGGTGATCGGGTGATCCGGTGATCGGGTGATCTGAACACAAAGAAGTTTGTAGATCACTCAAGAGAACAGGATCAACACATAAAACCATGATAGTAGCCATGCTGGAAGCCGCAACGGAAGAGCAGGTGCAGAAAGTAATTGAGCGCCTGATCGATATGGGGTTTGAGGTCCATCGCTCAACGGGCGCGCGGCAGACGGTGCTTGGTGCGGTGGGCGCGAGGCGTGAATTTGATATCCGCGATATCGAAGTTCTTCCTGGCGTCGGCGAGGTCCACCGCATCAGCTCGCCTTACAAGCTGGTGGCAAAAACATTCCGTCCTGAAGGCACGATAGTGCGGTTCCCCAACGGTGTAGCTATTGGCGCCGACCAGGTCATCATCATGGCGGGCCCGTGCTCGGTGGAGTCGCGAGAGCAGCTCTTTGCGGTGGCTGAGACCGTATCGCGCTCAGGCGCAAAGTTCCTGCGCGGAGGCGCATTCAAACCCCGGACTTCACCGTACAGCTTCCAGGGGCTGGGAGAAGAAGCGCTCAAACTGCTGCGGGAAGCTGCGGATAAGTTCGGCATGCTGGTGGTTACAGAGGTCATGGAGATCTCACAGATCCCGCTCATGTTGCCCTATGTTGACCTTCTGCAGGTGGGCGCGCGCAACATGCAGAACTTCAACCTGCTGCGCGAACTGGGCAAGGTGCGCAAGCCTGTGCTGTTGAAGCGAGGAATCGCGGCCACCATTGAGGAGCTACTGCTCTCCGCTGAATATCTGCTGGCCGGAGGCAACTACGATGTGATTGTCTGCGAGCGCGGCATTCGCACTTTTGAAACTTACACCCGCAACACACTGGATATCTCCGCCATTCCTATTGTTAAGAAGCTTTCGCACTTGCCGATCCTCGCAGATCCTTCGCATGGCACCGGCCGTCGCGACAAAGTGGCGCCCATGGGACGCGCCGCCATTGCCGCTGGCGCTGATGGACTACTGATTGAAGTCCATAATTGCCCTGATAAAGCACTTTCAGACGGTGCACAATCCCTCTATCCCGAACAGTTCGCGGAGTTGATGGGACAGTTACGTGTGATTGCGCCGGCCGTAGGACGAAGGGTGTAGGACACGTCTTCGGGATTTCGGGATTTCCAGTAGTTCCAGACAACGAAAGCCCGGCTGCAACCAGCCGGGCCTTTCCTTTTTGGAGTTTGAGAATTTTACTTCGGTGGTTTCTGATTCTGATTCGGTGGCTGCTGAGTCTGGTTGGGAGGTTGTTGATTCTGGTTGGGAGGTTGCTGTTGTTGGTTCTGGTCCGCGGGAGTGTTTGACTCCCGTAGTGCCGTCGGATTCGGTGTGGTGCCGGGAACATTCGGTTCGGTGCGAACCTGCCCAGTCACTGCCTCGTCCAACTTGATGTTGTTCTTCTCGAGCGTTTCGGCGGTGTCTTTGTCCAACTGGACGCGCGATTTAGCGTAGAGAGTCATAGCGGCGACTAGGTTGGACTCAGCCTGGGCCAAATCGCGTTCATCCGACAAGACATTCAGATAGGTCGATGCGCCCAGGTTATATTTTTTCTGTTCAGCGTCGAGCGTCTGGGCCGCCAGTTCGCGCGCCTGCTGCGCGGCCGCTACACGCGCCCGGTTCTGTTCCACCGTGAATGCGTCATTACGAACCTGAATGGCGATCTGGTTTTCGAACGATTTCAGCGCCAGTTGAGTTTGCCGGTATTCAAGCTGCGAGCGAACCGCCGAGGCCTGCGCGGCACGATTCCCGAGAGGTATTTGTACATTGAGAGCCACGCCTTTGTTGGGCCCGCTGGAGTTGAACAAATTGGTGAAGGCGTCTGTGAATCCTGTGGTGGGAATGGTGCCCGGCAGGAAGCATGGGTTGTTCTGGCTGGGCAGCACACCCGGCGGACAGGTCCCCAGCGGATTTTGGACACCGGCAATGGATGACGATCCGTAAAATCCTACAATGTCAACGACGGGCAGCAATGCATTTCTGGTGCCCTGAAGATTGATACGGCTATTTTTCAACCCGATCTGTTGCTGGATGTAGTCAGGACGGTTCTGCAAAGCCTGCTGGATCAGGTCTTCCACCGGGGGCAGGTTCTCCTGCGCGGGAATCTGAACGGTGTCGGTTGGAATCACCTCGGCCTGCATAAGCTGGGAATTCGCGGGCAAGTCACGTGTTAGCGCATTCTTCATCGTCAGTTGCTGCAGTTGCAGGGTAGTCTGAGAAAGAATCAGGTCTTGCTGGGCAGAGGCTACGCTGCTCTGGGCCCGCACCACGTCGAGTGGGGCAAGTGTACCGATTTGCACCTGCTTCTGATTGTCAGCGAGAGTCTTTTGCGCGAGCCCCAGGGAGCGTTCTTTCACCTTCACGTCCTGATAGGCATTGACCAGGTCCCAGTAGATATTCTCAATCTGGCTGACAGTGGAGATGA
Source organism: Candidatus Angelobacter sp. (assembly GCA_035763445.1). GTDB lineage: Bacteria > Acidobacteriota > Terriglobia > Terriglobales > Acidobacteriaceae > Angelobacter. Next base: position 2,851 of record DASUBD010000365.1, on the reverse strand, counting down.
TCTGATTGCGGAAGGCCTCTTCGGAAATCACTTTGTTGTTTTTTGCCTGACGAATAAAACGCGTGTTCAGGCTTGGACCGAAGCCCTCCAACAGGTGCTGGCGAATGGTGGCCGAGAAGCTTCCGTTGAGAGTGGGGTTGGTAATGCTGCGAATACTGTTTGACGTGGCACGCGAGTTATCGAGCGTGACGCTAAGGAGCGTTCCCGGCGAAAAGCCCTGGTTGTAAGAGAAATTTGCAAACCCCTGGTTCTGCTGGAACAGTGTGGTTCCGGCGAGCACAGGGCTGGCCTGGGGCGAGGTAGAGTGGTTAATCTGGAAATTGGCGCTCAACACGGGATCGAAACTGTCTGGTTGAGGGCCAGCGCCGCTTGTGGTTCCCACAATGCCGCCCGCGCCTGCACCGGCGCCGCCAGCTCCCGCAGTGGTGCCGCCGGCGCCTGTCCCTGTAACTCCAGCTCCAATCCCGCCGACACCACCGCCCGGGGTGTTAGAAACGACTCCTGCATTGACGCCCAGGGGCACGCCTCCGGACTTGGCTCGCAATATGTCCGTATCCGCAATGGGCAGGTTGTAGCGTGCGACGGCGATGTCCAGATTGTCAGAAACAGCAATCGCAATGGCATCATCGAGCGACAGCACGAGTTTGCCGTTCTTGATCAGATCTTGAAGCTTCGGGGCGTTGGTGAACGACGGAGGCGGCACCTCGCGAGGCATGAAACGGGCAAAAGGATTTGGAAGAAGCGGCGCCGGCTTGGAATAGTCCACACCCGTCACCTTGGGTAGCGATCTTGGCTGAGGAGCGCTGGCCATGTTCGTGTCAGGCGCGCCGGCAGGCTGCTGCTGCGGGGCGTTGGCGGATGTGGCTGCTGTTCCCGACTGCGCCTGCGGCAGCACTGACAGCGTGGTATTTCCCTGTTGTGCCATTGCCGTGAAACTCAGGACGCACACCAGAGCAATTAACTTTTTCCAGAAATCACTTCGTATCAAAACCACGGACATTCTTCTTCTCCCAGACGTGCAAGGGTTGTTGGCGTAATGTATAGAGACTGAACATCTCCGGTTTCCGTCACCCGATATACGCAGAAACATTATTCAGGGTTCCAGCGCACGAAAAGGTTGTGAGTGGCAGAAACCGGATAGTATATCGGCTCACCAATGCCTCGGGGGTTAAAAAGTGTTTTGTCAGGTCTATGGAACGTAATCTGAAACTCACGCTGGCGTATGACGGCCATGACTTTGCAGGCTGGCAGGTACAGCCGGGGCGCGCCACCATTCAAGGCGTGTTAGTGTCCGCTATCGAACACTTGACGGGTGAAAAGACATTGCCGCAGGGCTCAGGCCGAACCGATGCCGGTGTCCATGCTCTTGCCCAGGTGGCAAGTGTTCGAATCCGGTCACCCATTCCTCTCAGCAATCTTCGCAAAGCCTTGAATGACACGCTGCCCGACTCCATTCGCGTTCTGGATGTGGAAGAAGCAGCGCCGGATTTTCATGCGCGCAAGTCGGCGCGAGCGAAAACTTATCGTTATCGCATCTACCGTGAAGAAACCTGCCCACCGTTTCTTGCCCGGTATGTCTATCATCATCCTTATCCGCTTGAAGAAGAGAGGATGATCCAAAGCGCGGATGAAGTGCTGGGCGAGCACGACTTCACGTCTTTTGCCGCAGTCGACCCGGAGCGGAACCGTGAAAATCTGCGCCCCTCAAACATTCGAACTATCTACATATCGCAATGGCTGCGTGAGGGTCCCGAACTGGTATACACAGTGCGGGGCAATGGGTTCCTGCACCACATGGTGCGAAACCTGGTAGGAACGTTCCTGATGGTCGGCAAAGGAAGCCTGAACAAGCAGGACCTGAAACGGATTCTGGAGGAACGCAACCGTTCAGCAGCCGCAGCTACTGCTCCCGCGAGCGGACTGTTTCTGGTGAGCGTAGAATACTGAGAGCGACTGCTATGAATGTGATCCAAGCCGAGCTTGCGCAAGCCGCCATCACAATTCGCAATCCCGCTACGCAGGAAATGGTGGGCACCGTGCCCATCTTCACCGCCTCTGAAATTGCGGCTGCCGTGGAGCGTGCTGATGCGGCCCAGCAACGATGGGCGAAAACGCCTGTTGCAGACCGGCTGAAACTGATTCGCCGATTTCAATCTCTCCTCTGCGAACAGAAGGAGACGGTTGCCGCGGTCATCACACGCGAAGCCGGCAAGCCGCTGGCGGAAGCACTGTCCACGGAAATCCTGGTAGTTCTGGACGCGACGCAGTACCTGCTCAACCATGCCGGGGAGTTCCTGCTACCGGAACGTGTGCCGCATGGCAATCCTGCGATGAAGCTCAAAAGGGGTGTGCTGTTACGCGAGCCTTATGGAGTGATTGGGATCATAAGCCCGTGGAACTACCCTTTCAGCCTGCCTTCCATCCAGACGCTCACAGCGCTTGTCACTGGAAATGCCGTGGTGCTGAAGCCTTCAGAGTTCACGCCGTTCTCGTCCCTGGAGTTGCAGCGGCTTCTGCGCCAGGCCGGACTGGATCACGACCTGATGCAGGTAGTCACGGGAGAGGGCGCAGCCGGCAGCGCATTGCTGCAGGCGAATATCGCCAAGATGGTATTCACAGGAAGCGTGGCGACGGGCAGGAAGGTAGCGCAATCAGCTGCGGCAAAACTGCTTCCCGTCGTCCTGGAACTGGGCGGGAAGGATCCCATGATCGTCCTTGAGGATGCAGACGTAAACGTCGCATCAAGCGCAGCGGTGTGGGGCGCATTTATGAATTCCGGACAGACCTGCCTGTCGGTGGAACGTTGCTACGTGCATGAATCCATCTACCAGAAATTTCTCGATGCATGCGT
>DASUBD010000364.1:0-9537 GCA_035763445.1 Candidatus Angelobacter sp. | reverse complement strand
GCTCCTGCAATTCCGGCCATCATGGAGGGTGAAAGATGTTCTCCACTGAGGTTCTGTTCTGAGGAGATATCGGGGGCCAGTTCCTGGACCCGCGCGCCAGTATGTTCATGAAGCAGCGGGCCAACTTCTTCCAGCCGTTCCACGCCACCAACATAGATTTCTTCAATGTGTGCTGCAAATGTATCTTCAAAGAAGACAATCGAAGGCAGCACACCTTCCGCCAACTCTTCTGCGGTTACCTGCGTTCCGCGCGGATTATCCAGAGTGCGTACCAGCCGCAGTTCATGGTGCTCGGCCGCGGCAATCATGATGTTTGTAGGATCCACCTTGAGCAGCATGGTGGGACGTTCACCGTCCACCGTTCCAAGCGCCGCAAGCGATGATGGCAACACCACGCCGGGCATATAGCCGACATCACGGAACGCCAACTCGTACTCGGCAATAATGGCACGCGGTGAAACCGCGGCCACAACGCGGACTCCATCGGTTCCACGCTTGACTTCGTACGAGACAGCCGCCGTGTCCACATCAAATGGCAGAGATTTCTTCAGACGAAACCGGATTACCGGTTCAATCTCCTGCGGCTTGCTGGGCAAGGCTTCAAAATCCAGCAGCAGCACGCGAATGGCAGCGTCGGGCACAATCACGGTTACGTCGCGCGAGCTGCCGCTTACAGCGCCCAGCGCTCCACTGACGGCAGTGCGCAAGGCCTCGCCATTCAACACGTTCGGACCACTCAGCCCAGGCACAATGCTTCCAGGTGGAAGCTGCCGTGAGGTGAACATCTCCAACCGGGACAGCCCGGCTGATGCTCTGGCTGCAATCACCCGGTCCAGCGTGATTTCGCACGCGATGTGCGGACCTAGTGTTTTTGGTTTTTTGGCGACTGTCATCAGATTACCGGGTCGTCTCAATAAAGGTGACTTTGTTGATCTCTTTCATGGTGGTGATTCCCGCCCGAACCTTTCTCAGGGCGGACTCACGCAAAAAACGCATTCCTTCATCGTGCGCCGCCTTGCGAATCTCAGACGACGGGCGCTTCTCCAGAATCAATTCGCGTACGCGGTCAGAAAGGTCAAGCAGCTCATGGATCGCCGTACGGCCGTGATAGCCGGTGCCGGCGCACTCGATGCAGCCCGGTCCTTCATAGAATGTAATGTTGCGCCATTGCTCCGGAAGCAGGCCGTTATCTTCCAGTTCTTCGTCTGTGTAAGGAGGCATGGGAGTCTTGCAGTGAGTACAAATAGTCCTTACCAGCCGCTGGGCCAGCACACAGTTGAGCGCCGAAACAAAGTTGTAAGGCTCAACGCCCATGTTCAGGAATCGTCCGAGCACATCCACCACGTTGTTGGCGTGGACTGTGGTGAAGACCAGGTGTCCGGTAAGCGCGGATTGAATGGCAATCTGTGCTGTTTCTGTGTCGCGGATTTCGCCCACCATGATCTTGTCAGGATCATGGCGCAAAATGGAGCGCAGACCGCGAGCAAACGTCAGACCCTTCTTCTCATTGACAGGAATTTGCGTAATACCGTGGATCTGGTATTCCACCGGATCTTCAATGGTGATGATCTTGTCTTCATCTGTCTTGATTTCGTTCAGTGCGGCGTAAAGAGTGGTAGTTTTGCCGCTGCCCGTTGGGCCGGTAACCAGCACCATGCCGTAAGGTTCGGCAATATAGCGCCGGAATTTCCGGAGATCATCTTCATCAAAGCCCACAACGTCCAGCACCAGGTTGCGGAACTTCTCGCTCATTGACTCTTTATCCAGCACGCGGAGCACGGCATTTTCACCGTGAATGGTGGGCATGATGGAAACGCGGAAGTCGATGAGGCGATTGTTGTACTTCACGCGGAAGCGGCCGTCCTGGGGTACGCGGCGTTCAGCGATATCAAGCTCGCTCATGACTTTGATACGGGTGATGATGGTGGAGTGATGTTCCTTGGCCATGGGCTGCATGGCCTGTTGCAGAACACCGTCAATTCGGTACTTCACCACGACAGAGTCGCTTTCAGTTTCGATATGAATGTCGCTGGCGCGTTTCTGCAGTGCCGTGAAGATGGTGGTATCAACCAGGCGGATAATCGGGCTGACGTCAGCTTCCGCTGTGCCCGTAATCTTGTCGATCGTCAGGCTTTCATCGCCGGTGACCTCATCTTCCCGAACCACGTCGAGCACAAAGCTCTCGCTGGCTTCTTCCAGAACGCGCTGGGACTGCTCAGTCTTCTTGAGGATGTCATTGATCTGACTGAGCGTGGCTACTTTGGTCTTGATGCGGCGGTTCAGCAGCAAACTGATTTCATCGATCATCATCAGCTTGCTGGGATCGGCAATGGCGATCCACAAAGTGCCGTCGTGCTCTTCCAGGGGTACGAAGTTGTACCGGAACATCAGGTCCACAGGAACTGATTTGAAAAGCTCAGCGTCCAGGTGATAATCACGCAGGTTCAGAAATTCGCAGCGGTAGCGCGCCGCCATCTCACGAGCGCGCTGCTCAGGCGTTGCTGCTACTGCCTGCCCGTTGGGCTGCGTCCCGGGTTCCACCGTCGTTGTCAGATTTCTTTGCTCCATAACATCCCAGATTTTCTAAATTCGCTAAGAGGCCAACTGTCCAGACAACGAAAAGATCGGCAGGTACAGTGAAATCAGTACAAACGCCACCGTGACGCCCATAAAGATCAGAATAAAAGGTTCAATCAACTGCATGGCTGCCGCCAGGGCGTTCTGCACGTCTTCCTCATAAAATTCCGCCACAGAGTTCAGCATGGCGGGCAGTGCGCCGGTGGACTCGCCGACCTCGACCATCTCGATGGCCAGTTCAGGAAAGAATTTTGTTTCCTCCAAACTGAAGGAAAGCGCGCGGCCTTCACGAACACGTCGCGAGGCGTGACCTACGTTATCAGCTATTTTAAAACTGTTAATGGATTGACTGGCAGTCTCCAGTGATGGCACCAGCGGCAATCCACCGGAAAGAAGAGTGGACAGAGTGCGGCTGAACATGGAAACCTGATATTTCATCCAGATGTTCCCAATCAGGGGCAGCCGGTAACGCACCGCATCCAGAATTCTCCCGCCACTTTTTGAGCGGGCCCAAATCGTAATTCCGGCAGCCAGAAGGATGATGCCCAGGAGAATGAAATAATAGTAGTTCCGTATTCCTTTCCCGATGCCCAGCATAAAAACAGTTATCGCTGGTAGCTTGGCGTTCAGCGATGAATAGAGCTCGGCAAATTGAGGAACCACATACGTCATCAAAAAGGCCAGCATCACAGCCAGAGCCGTAATGAGAAGAGCCGGATACCAGAGCGACGCAATCAATTTCTTACGGAAGCTCATGGAAAGGCGCTGAAAACCTATGAATCGCGCCAGCACTTCTTCCAGGTTGCCGCTTCGCTCGCCGGCCAGCAGTGTTGTGGTGTAAATCTTGGAAACGGAGCCCTCAGCGGCAAAGGCATCAGACAGCAACTCTCCGCTTTTTACTCGCTGCTCAATATTTACCAGCATAGTTTTGAACGAGGGGTTACGCTGGCGCTTGCTCAACAGATCGAGCGATTTCAAAATCGGCAAACCTGCTTTGATCAGGGTAAGGAACTGCTGGTTGAAAATGATAAATTCATCGTTGCTGACCTTCTTCCGAGCTTTCCCCAATCCCAGAGACAGCAATCCCTTGCGTCCCTTGACCGAATAAACCAGGAAGCCCTGCTGGGCCAGACGTTCGCGGATGTCCTGCTCAGAGACACCGCTCTCCACCTGTTCGAGCACATGACCGCGCTCGTCTGCCATTTTTATCAGGAATTCAGCCATGAAATGTGACTGCGAGGAAGTCCCGCTCCTTATCCAAGTCTAGCATTTTACGGGCCTTGTGCCCGCACTTTCATAGAATGTGGGGAGTCTCTATTATTGCGCAAAATGGAGATTAATTTCCCTAATTCTTTGCCATCAAAAGTACTTAAGGGTAATCATTGAGCCACCCGGTCATCCTGAATGGTCTCCACTCCCGGAGGAGCCGTGAAACGGAAGAGAGTGTCCTGAACAGGGACGTTTTCCTCAATTTGTGAGAAGCGGAAATCCGTGGTTGTTCCATCCACCTCAAGAATTCTGATTCTGAGAATCTGGTGAGAGGGAGAGATTTCCAGCACCACGTCAGAGATGCGGTCTGCCATTGACTTGGGCACGCCGCGCAGCACCACGTCCCCCGGCTGCAACGGAGGAACATCAGGAGCCAGGGAAAGTCCGCTAAGCTCTTTTTCCAATTTGGTCTTGCCCAGCAAATAACGCAGAGGAGAGCGGATGTCATCCAGATTCTTTATTGACGTCTTTCGCGCTTGCCGTTCGCCTGGAACATAGAAGTAAGCGGTATGTGAGTCGGCCAGGAACAGCTTTTCCCGCGGCTCCTTGTATTCCCATCTCATCCTGCCGGGCTTCTTAAGCCACAAAGTGCCGCTCTCAGTCCGAGAAATACCTGGCGCCTGGTAAGTCTCAGTAAATAAAGACTTGAGGCTTTTCAGCCGGTTGTAGTGCTGGTCCACCGCTTCCGCAGTGGCTTTTACATCCGTCTGAGCGGCGGCATGTAGAGCAAAAACACCAATTGTGACAAGAAAGACCGAGCAAATAAATCGCATTTTGAAGCCGAGGTTCAGTATGGCCGTACCTGGTTGTAAAGCCACTCCCCGAGATAAGGATACTTGCTGGCGTCCTGAACTTCCACCTTTCCGTCAGCCAGGAGTTTGTAAGGCTGGCGATTGGGATCCAGGGGGATTCCATGCAGAACGCCAATCCTCTCCAGCGCTGTCCAGTCGCCTGGCAGACTTCCTGTTTTTTCGCGATAAATCTGTACCCGGCGTTCGAGTTCCTGGATATCAAGGTCAGCTTTCAGCGAGTCAAGATGAAGCTTGGCGGTGTTTTGCACGTTGTGATCGGATGCGGTCTGTAATACTGCTTCCCACAAAGCCGCAGCCGTGCTTGGGTCCTTGGAATGTTCTGCCATTCTGGCAGCCATCACTTTCATCCATGGCAATGCGCCGGGAACCTCTGACCCTTTCTCAAAGGCTTCCTGAGCGGCCTTGGGATCCTTGCGATCGATGTAGTGGACGAAACCCAGATGGAAATAGAGCCGCCAATACTTCGGGTTCTCACGAATCCCTTTCTGAATCAGCGCAACGGCTTTGTCCGGCTCTCCAGCGCCTTCCGGCGGTTGCTGCGCCAGAAATACCGAGCCATATTCATAGGCAACAATAATGTGTGGATCCAAATCTGTCGCAATGTCCAACAAAGGATAAAGAAGGTCGTAGCGCTGCGAATGCTGTATATGTTTCGAGCCGAAATACTGGACTGCGCGGGTCCAGTAAATGTCCGCCAGCAGGCCGGAATAACCCAGGCTAAGCCTCTTCAGCATCTTGCTGGAGGGGAGGTACAAAACCTCTTCCAGAGTTGCTTCTTTGCCGCGTGATTCGTCAACAGCGCGTAACGCAAAAACCGAGCCGGCAAAGCAACCAACCAGGAGCAGAGCAGCAATAGCGATGTTTTTGCGGCTCTGCTTCATTTCAGGTTACGTCTCTCAAAGATGAGTACGGCCGCGATGACCACCGCGGCGGAATAGAGCAAAGCGTACACCGTGTTGTACAAAACCAGCGTTCCTGCAATGTGCTGGTCATGTGCTACTCGTGAGATCACGTTTAAGGACGCAAAATTTGGCACTGCATATGCTGCCCCTGTCGCAAGCCATTTTGTGACGCCTTGCGCCAGCGCGGCGAAATTTCTCAGATCATCGGCAAAAGTCCCGATCACGAACAGCGCGAAGGAAAAGATGGCGGCGAAAATGGGGCTGGAAAATGAGGAGAACAGCAGGGTGATGGCTGTCATCATCAGAAATTCCAGCACGCTGAAATAGATTGACACCAGCATCCACGCATCGGCATGCTTCAAGCCGCTCTGGGTAATGAATAAAGCGATATAGAACCCGAGAGTCATGAGGCCGGCGTTCACCGCCAATGTCATCATCAGCCCGAAATATTTGCCCGCAATGAATTCCCAGCGGCGTACCGGACGGGACAGAATCGTATACAGTGTGCGTTTCTCAATCTCCTTGGAAACCAGACCGATACCGATGAAGATGGCGATGATCACGCCAAAAAGAGAGATCGAACTCAATCCCACGTTGACCAGGATCAACCGTTGCATGCCGATCGAAATCTGCGAGAACAGAGGAGCACTGGCAACCAGCAAGAGCACGAAGATGATCAGGTTGTAAAGCACCCGGTCGCGCACTGCTTCCCGAAAGGTATTCAGAGTAATTGCGGACAGGCGCGTGTTCATACCCGGGCTTCCTCCGGTTCGGAAGTCCTGGAAAGAAAGTACTGTTCCAGAGTTCCATGCAGCGGCGTAACAGAAATCAGGCGACCCTCATGTTCACGCAGGCGCTCCAGCAATTTATCAAGATTCTCGCTCTCCACTGTTGCTCTTACCAGTTCGCCTGTGACATGCGATTTCATCAACAGCTGTGCCACACGAGGAACGGCGCCAGAGCCTTCCCAGATCACTTCAGTCTTTCCGCCGGTACTCGACAGCAACTCGTTCATCACACCTATGCCGCGCAGTTCGCCTTTGTGAACGACAGCCACGCGGTCGCAGAGAGCTTCCGCATCGGAAAGAATGTGAGTCGAAAAAAAGATGGTCTTGCCCGCATCTTTAAGCCCCTGAATCATCTCGCGGATTTCATGACGCCCAATCGGGTCAAGGCCTGACATGGGCTCATCCAGGAAAATGATCTCGGGATCGTGGATGATTGCCTGTGCAATACCTACGCGCTGCAGCATTCCTTTGGAAAACTTCCGCAGCTGTTTTCGGGCTGAATCGGCCAGACCGACGCGCTCCAGCAATTCTGGAATTCGCTTCTTGCGTTCTGTGGCGGACACGCCAGAGAGCGACGCATAGTAATCCAGGAGCTCGGAAGGGTTCAGATAGTCGTAAAAATACGGTTGCTCGGGCAGGAATCCGATTTTCTTCTTGATCTCCGCATCGGCAATGTCTTTCCCCAAAATGTGCGCCGAACCGGCAGTAGGGAAGATAATGCCCATCAGCAGCTTGAGCGTAGTCGTCTTGCCGGCCCCGTTTGGGCCGATAAATCCAAAAGTTTCGCCGCGCTCGACGCTGAGGCTGAGCCCCTTTAGAGCCGGACGGAACTGCTTCTTCCAAAATCCTACCGGGTAACTCTTTGTCAGATTATCGATTTCGATGGCATGCATTTGGCGAATGGTTTGCAAGGAGTTGAAGATATAAGTGTAGTGTAGAGGAAGCCGCAGCCGCAATCAACCATCGCGTCGCGATCGTAAGTCAAAGTGGCCTTCGTCATTCTTAGTTTTTGAGAGCGCCGTAGGTAGTAGCCGTTTTGCACACTGCGATCGGAACAGCGGCGCCAGGAGCCGTAGGGACCAAGCCAGCATCACGCTGAGATCGGAGCACAGCGTCAGAGGTGGAGCAGTAGACGTTGGTACCGGTAGTGTTCAGGTTCTGCGGTTCCGCAGTAAAAGCATAATCCGGTATTGTGCCGACTGCGGTCGGCGCTGCGGGCAGGAGCCAGTATTTGTAACCACCTTTGGGCGAAGGCCCGGTTGGTGTTGCAGCTATCACGTTGTCGATCAAACAGAATGCGCTCGAGTCGCAAGTGGCAGGGTTCGGTCCAAGAGCCGTGAAGGTGGCGGCGTAGCCGAGCTGCGGAAAGTTGGTGGCGTAAGTAAATTGCGCGGTGTCCAGAAGGCGGATGGTCTCGGCGGCGGCGGAATCTGATGCAGCCATTTTGGACCGCAGCAGGTTCGGGATAGCAATGGCGGCAATAATCAGAATAATTGCTACCACAATCAGCAATTCGATCAATGAAAACCCGTGTGTCTGTCTCTTTTTCATGGCTGTGGGTCTACCTGAGTTTTTGATTTCACAGCTCGTGCCTTGTAACGATGTATCGTATACAGATAGAAGCAGGTTGCGGGCCAAAGTGAGCGCTCGTTGGCTGCATCGCCCAAGTCAACCTAAACTATTGGATTTAAATGGTTTGCTGTCTTAAATTGTTAACTTTTAATCCCCTTCCTAGTGCTGTGTGACAAAAAATGTCATTCTTCCGCGCCACACGGGTACTAAAGGAAATAGAAAAAGGGACATGGCTCTCACCATGTCCCTTTTCTTTGGCTCATACCCTCCCCCAGGTACTTGCCGAAAACGTAAACGAGCTAGTTCTTGAGCGGAGCGTAGCTGGCAATCGTCTGGCACTTGGCAATACTCTCAGGCGTGTTGGCAAGAGTCTGAGGAACGACGCCGGCATCGCGCTGGGATCTGATCACCGCGTCAGAAGTGGTGCAGTACACGTTGGTGCCTGTAGTGTTCAGGTTCTGCGGGTCCGCACTGAAAGCATAATCGGTAAATTGGCCAGCCGCGGTTGCGGGTCCAGGAGCCAAATAGTATTGGTAGCCACCTTTAGGCGTGGGGCCGGTGGGAGTTGATGCCAGAACATTGTCAATTAAGCAATAGGCCGTCGAGTCACAAGTGTTGGCGTTCGGTCCCAGCTTGGTGAAAGTGTCTGCGTAGCCAAGTGCCGGGAAGGCTGTGGCATAAGTTACCTGTGCCGTGTTGAGTGTGCGAAGCGTGCTGGCAGCCGCGGAATCAGCAGCCGACATCTTGGACCGAAGCAGGTTCGGAATAGCGATGGCCGCAATGATCAGGATGATTGCCACCACGATCAGCAGCTCAATGAGCGAAAAACCCTTCTGTTTGCGCATTTAAGAGATCTCCTCTGGAATCCTTGGTTCCCCGCTTACTTTTTTGAAGTCTCGGGACGTGGAACTCGCTCTTCATCGTTGCATCTTGGACACCAGTTCTACCCATTCGAGTGTTTCTGCTGATTTTTTTCAGCAATCCACTGAATTAAAGGGAGTTTTTCCCGGTGCAAGGTCTGCGATCTGAGCTGATTGGATAAGCTCATTATATGGCAAATTGACAAAAAATGTCAGAAATCTTGACGAAGAATGCCAAAACGGAATTGGTTGCGAAGAGGTGTGGAGTGCGCTGAATCGTGCAGCACACTCCAAGATCTTTTTAGGGGGAAGAACCTAGAAAGGAATATCTTCGTCCGTAATTTCGGCGCCCTGTGACATCTCGTCAGCATGTTGGGAGCGCTGGTCACGCTGATCCATAGATCGTTGATCCACGGATCCATGGGAGGCAGACGCCCCTCTGGAGAAACGTCCTTCAGAGTCCCCCTCGCCGCGGCCGCTGAGAAGCACCAGATCATTAGCCACAATCTCTGTGCGATATTTCTTCTCGCCGCTCTGCTTGTCTTCCCAACTGGAGGTCTGCAGCCGCCCTTCAATATAGAGCTTGGAGCCCTTCTTTACGTATTCTCCAACGATCTCAGCCAGTCGCTGCCAGGCGACAATGTTGTGCCACTCTGTGCGATCCTGCCACTCGCCGCCTTTATCTTTATAGCGTTCGTTGGTGGCCAGGCTGAACTTTGCCACCGGGGTTCCGCTGGGCGTGTATTTGATCTCAGGG
>DASUBD010000363.1:0-12344 GCA_035763445.1 Candidatus Angelobacter sp. | reverse complement strand
GTGCGTAAACCCTCGGTGATGCTGGAATCCGAACACCGAGCCGCCGAAGTAGGCCAGCACATCAATATCGGGTGCTTCAGTGGCCAACGTGAGAGTTAGCGTCGCCAGGCCGGTTTTGCGGTTCAAGCCGGTTCGGGCAATACATGCGCCAGTGAGGAAGTGGGTAACTGGATCCAAGTTTCAGCCTTTTTGGAGCTCTCATTTTAAACAACCGAATCGCCAGCCGTCTTAGTCTGGATTAGGGAATCATTTTTAACTCACTCTGTAAGTTGCAACGGCAGCAGTACTGAAATAATTGAGAGACAACCCGTCTGTCCATGAGAAATCTCGAGAGAAAAGTTCTGCCGGTCCTGCTCCTGTGCTCCACTGACAAAGATTCAATGATGATCTCTCAGGGAGCCATATTCAACAGCGCGGGATACCCTGTGATTTTCGCTTCCTGCTCCGCAGAGATTCAGCACCACCTGGAAAGAAGCGGATTCGATATTGCCGTTCTCAATCACACTCTGTCCTTTGCTGATCGCAAAAAGCTGGCGCAGCAGATCAAGGAAGCAGATGGCGACACGGGTGTACTGGTCCTTCATGCCAGCGGAGCATTGAACAACCCGAATGCGGACATCGCCGTTGACTCCAGGCTGGGGCCGCAGGCCATTCTGCTTGGTTTGAAGCGCGTTGAAACCATGCAAGCTATGCGCAAAAGCCAGGCCCAGTTGGATCAACAATTCGTAGTGATCGTGGACAAGGACCGCAACTACATCTATGCCAGTGACGCAGCCTGTGAACTGCTCGGCTATGACCGGGTGCAGTTTCTTGAACTCCGCATTGATGACGTTGTGGCCGGGGCTACAACCGTGACCGAGCCGCTATTCCAGCAGTTTGTTAACGATGGCACTCAGCGGGGCGTGATCGTGCTGCGGCATCGCTCCGGCCGCCTGGTGCAAGTGCGCTATTCGGCGGAAGTGCGCCCTGACGGATCACTTTTGGCACATTGGCAGCCCTTTGCTGAAACGGGTGCCCTTACAGACAAACCTGCTGAATGTTCTCAGGGCATCAAAAGCTGAAAACTCTTCTCGGCGATGCTTACCTCCGCCGGCAACCTGCCCAGCAGTTCGCCATCGGCCTCGGCATGGATGCGTGCCGGACTGTCTGATTTAAGCGGAAAGCAGCGGAATCGTTCGGAAGAAACCACCTCCACATCGCGCACTTCCCAGTTCATCCCGCTGGCCACACTGGCGAAATAGTTCAGGAAGCGGCGCACCTTGTCCGTCTTGAAAAGCAGAAGACGGTAATGATTGTGCGTGAGAGCCGAACCCAGGCGGACGCGCCTCAGCATCCCGGGAAACTTTTCCGCGCGAATGGCCATCACCAGCGCGATGTTTTCCCGGCACAATGCTCCGCCTTCGTCGGCCCATTCCACCTGGAACATAGGGAAGTGCCGGCGCACTGTCATGCGTGCCATCTCCATAAAGTAAGCCTTGCGGCCCCAGCGCTCTTTCACCTCCACCGCCGTGCGATACATCAGGTCAGCATCCGCGCCTACACCTGCGGCGACGATGAAGTAGCGCTGCTCTTCGCCAGTGTCACGGTGCGAGCTAATTACACCGGGACGGATGGGGCGAGGCGAGTAACGCAAGAGTACTTGAGCAGCCGCTACTGGATTCACCGGCAGCCGCAAATCTGTGGCCAGGAGATTACCGCTGCCCAGCGGAACAACTCCGAGCGCACACTGCGACTCCGCGCGCATCAGTCCGTTGATGGCTTCATTCGCGGTGCCGTCACCGCCACAGGCAATCACGGTATCAAATCCTGTTCTTGCCGCCTCTTCGGTCTGCGTGATGGCGCTGCCCGCATGCGTGGTGGCGCATTGTTCCACTTCCAACCCGGCGGACCGATATAGCTGCGCTATCTTCGCAATGACTTCCGCGCGACGAGCACGCTGCTGTCCGGAGGACGGGTTGTAAAGGAGAAGGACTTTGCGCATTGGCTTCCGTAGCATACTAGCCAAAGCGCGCGGCTGAGGCACTCATAAAATCTTGGTAGCACAGGCGCGCTCGCCTGTGCTGAAGCCGGCAGTTTCCTTAACCGCAACGAAATATAATTCTTGCCATGCCCACGGCCGCAAAAGACAAAAATCTTGAGCCCAAAATCGAGAAGCTGCGCGACGAGATTCGCCGTCACGAATACCTCTATTACGTGCTGGATGCTCCGGAGATTCCCGACCCCGAATTTGACCGCCTCATGCAGGACCTCAAAAAGCTTGAGGCTGCGCATCCGGAGCTGATCACGCCCGACTCGCCCACGCAGCGCGTCGGCGGCAAGCCCAGAGAAGGCTTCGTCAAAATAACGCACTCGCGGCCCATGCTCTCGCTCGACAATGCGTTCAACGAACAGGAGCTGCGCAACTGGGACCGTCGCGCGCGCGAGCTGGCAGGGTCAGACAAGATCGAGTATGTCTGCGAACTAAAGCTTGACGGCATGTCATTGGCTCTCACGTATCGCGGCGGCAAGCTGCAAACCGGAGTTACACGTGGCGATGGATCTGTGGGCGAAGACGTGACCAGCAACGTCCGCACCATGCGTTCCGTTCCACTCGTGGTGGAGTTGGCAAAGCTCAAGAAAGCGGGAGTTCCCCAGGATTTTGAAGTACGCGGCGAAGTCATCATGCCCCTGGCTTCGTTTGAGCGCATGAATGAAGACCGCGAGCGTCAGAACTTGAGCAAGTTCGCCAACCCGCGCAATGCCGCTGCCGGGACCATCCGCGTGCTGGAGCCAAACATCGTGGCCCAGCGCCGGCTGGATTTTTATGCCTACTTCCTGCTGGTAAACGGGCAGTATTTTCCTGACCATCATGCTGCCGCGCTGGACGCGCTGCACGCAGTCGGCTTCAAAGTGAACCCCAACCGCACAGTGGCCAAGAGCATTGACGAGGTTCTTGCGTTCATCAACAAGACCGAACAGATGCGCGACAAGTTGGGTTACGAGATCGATGGCGTGGTCATCAAGATCAACTCACGACGCACACAAGAGCGGCTGGGCTTTACCGGCAAGGCGCCACGCTGGGCCACAGCCTACAAGTACGCTGCCCGCAGCGGAGTCACACAGGTGGAAGATATCAAGCCGCAAGTCGGACGAACGGGAAAGCTCACGCCTGTTGCATGGCTCAAGCCTGTTCCCATCGGCGGTACCACGGTGAGCCGAGCCACGCTGCACAACATGGATGAGATTGAGCGCCTGGGCGTGAAGATCGGCGACTGGGTGATGGTGGAGCGCGGTGGCGACGTGATTCCCAAGGTCGTAAAGGTGCTGGAAGACAAAGAGCACCCGCGCGGCCACAAAAAGTTCCAGATGCCGGAGCGCTGTCCCGAATGTGGTGGCCACGTGGTTCGTGTGGAAGGCGAAGCCGACCACCGTTGCGTAAATGCGGCCTGCCCTGCCAAGCTGCGTGAAAGCATTCTGCATTTTGCCGCGCGCTCAGTGATGAACATTGAAGGCATGGGCGAGTCTCTGGTGAATCAGCTCTCTGATCGCGGGCTGGTCAAAGACATTGCCGATATATACGAATTGAATAAAGAAAAGCTGCTCACGCTGGACCGCATCGGCGACAAGTCCGCACAGAACGTGCTCGACGAAATCGAAGCTTCACGCAAGCTGCCGCTGGAGCGCGTGATCTTCGGGCTGGGCATTCGCTTTGTGGGTGAACGAACGGCTGAGTTTCTGGCTGAACACTTCGGCTCCATGGACGCCCTGATGAACGCGTCCATTGAAGAGCTGCAGGAAGTGAATGAGGTTGGTCCTCGCATCGCGGAGAGCATCCGCGAGTTCTTTGACGAACCGCGCAACCGCAAGCTGGTGGAACGGCTGAGCAAATTCTTGAACTTTAAGGGCACAAAGAAGGTGCGAGGCACTGCCCTTGCCGGCAAGACATTTGTCATTACCGGAACATTAGCCAACTACTCTCGCGATGCGGCCAAGAAGTTGATTGAAGACGCAGGCGGAAAAGTTTCCGGCTCCGTGAGCAAGAAGACTGACTACGTGGTCGCAGGAGATGACCCAGGCTCCAAGCTGGACAAGGCCAGAGAATTGGGCGTGAAAGTGATTGGCGAAAAAGAGATGGAGGGCCTGGCCGGTTCTAAATAACTAGCCTGATCGCCTTCACACGAAGAGCATCTCCTGCAGCAACAGTTGGCGGCCTAAAAATTGAGCCCTGGTTTGCGCCAGGGCTCTGTTACTTTTTTGGGGATCAGGTGCTGGTTAAAACAGGTTCCAAAGAAACTGGTTGTAAACCTCGTGGTGGTACTGCACCTCAGGCGCTTTTACAAACGAACCCAGCAGGCGAGAGCAACGGTCGGCCGATGCCTGTTTCAGATCGGCATAACGCGCCTTCACGTCTTCGCCCAGAATTTTCGTTGTCCACTCGGCATTGCGGAAATTCTCCAGCGCCGTGTAAATGTTGTCCGGGAGATAACGTTCCGCCTGGCGCAGGTTCTTGATGCGCGAGATGGTGCCATCAATTCCAGTCTTGAAAATTGCGTAGAGCACCATGTAAGGATTGGCGTCCGGGGCCACTGAGCGCACTTCCACGCGCATGCTGCGCTCATTGCCAATGGGAACACGAACCATGGATCCGCGGTCCACCGGCGAAGCCTTGAGCTGGTTGGGCGCTTCAAAGTGCGGATCCAGCCGACGGTAGGCGTTCACACTTGAATTCAGCAGCAGGCAGATGTCATTGCCGTGCGTAAGAATCCGATCGATAAACTGCCAGCCCATTTCGCTGAGTTTCTCTTCGCCTTTGGCATCCCAGAACAGGTTCTTGCCGTCCTTGCTGACGGAAACGTTCGTATGCATGCCGTTCCCGTTCACTCCCACGACCGGCTTGGGCAGGAAGCAAGCGGTCAGCCCCATCTTGGTTGCAACCTGGCGGCAAATCAGTTTGTAGAGCTGAATCTGGTCGGCAGCGGCCACAACTTCACCGTAACCGTAGTTGATCTCAAACTGTGAAGGCGCCACTTCCGGATGGTCTTTCTCATTCTGGAAACCCATGGCGCGCTGCACTTCCGCTGTGGTGTCAATGAACGTACGCAGAGGGTCGCCCGGCAGTGAGTGATAGTAGCCGCCAGTGTTCACATAATCGAACTTACCAGTCTCATGGTAGCGGCGCTCGGCGTCCACTCCCTGGAACAGAAAACCTTCAATCTCATTGGCTGCGTTGAGCGTGTAGCCATGTTTTTCATGCAGCTTGTTGGCATAGAGCTTGAGGATGCCGCGGATATCCGCAGAATAAGGTGTGCCGTTCTTGTCGATGACGTCACCGAAGACCAGAACCTTGCCGGGGCCAAAGATGTCCGCCGGGCCCCAGTAAAATGACGCCCAGTCGATGCCCAGGCGGAGGTCGCTTTCACGCTGCGCGGTGAAGCCGCGGATGGAAGAGCCGTCAAAGGTGAGATTGTCCCAGCTCTTCAGCAGGAACTTCTTGTCGTAGTCCAGCATGTGCAGGCGGCCTTCAAGGTCGCTGAACAGCACTGTGACCGCCTTGATGCGCTTTTCGTCAGTCAGGTACTTCAGTCGTTCTTCACGAACCTTGTGCGCGGGAACGCGGTTCTTCCGCTGTTCTTTGGCGCCAAGGTTCATCTCTTCCAGTTCGTCGTACGAGATGGTCAGAAAATTACGCAGTTCGTTTGACATGGCTCTCCGCAGAATGAGATTTGGGTTGACATGGGGTGTAACGGGGGCTTAACGGACTAGGGTAACGCGGAGTGGGACGGCGCGGCCAATTAAATAAGCTTATGACGTTGATATATCCAATTTATCGGGCGGCAAAGTGCTGCTTTTCCACAGAACCATGCACCGCAATGCAGCAACTCCGGCCGGCGCACGCGGTTGCCTTTACGCAGCGCGCGACTCCTCCCGTTGCTCCGTTTGTTCTGCCGTTTGCACCTTCTGCTCCACGTGTTTGATCTCAACCCGTTCCTTATGAATGTCGAGACGGAGATGAGCATAAAGACTCATGTACTGGTTGGCCACCCAGACCAGGGCGAAGCCGCCGATCAGGTATCCGCGCCAATCGTCAAAGAGCAATTTGTAGCGCGTAATGATGAGAAAGATAATTACCACATAATGGCTGAAGCAGTACTCGCAGGTGAAGACAAAGAAGCACTTGCGCAGGATGAAGTGACGGTTGTTCTCGCTCTGGACGGCGCAGTAGTCACGCGGCTCCCGGAATACCTCCTCGTGGGTGATCGTCCATGCCACGCAGGCAATCGGGAGCGCCAGCAGGAAAAGCCAGATGACCTGCAGATAGAGAGGCATCTTGATAAAAGATGCTGTTGAGAAGCGCAGGATGCCTTTGAACCAGCTGCGCGGCGCAGGTTATAGTCAAAGCGGCTCAGCAACCCAGAATTTGAGATGTGCAACCCCATCCAATCCGCCGTTCCGCCCCCACAGCGGCCTCTGCTGCTTTACTACATTACGAACCGGAGGCAGTTTCCGGGGACTCCACCAGAGCAGCAAGAGCGTCTGCTGGAAAAAATCGGCGAGTGTGCTGCTTCCGGAGTGGATTACATTCAGTTGCGCGAGAAGGACCTGACTACACGCGAGCTGGAGCGATTAGCTGGACGGGCAAGGTCTGCTATCCCTGCCAATTCGCCAACCCGGCTGCTGATCAACTCCCGTTTAGACGTGGCTCTGGCATGCGGCGCTCACGGCGTGCACCTGCCCTCGAACTGGCTGCCTGCGAGTGAAGCTCGCGCCATTCTGATGCGCGCCGGCCAGAGCCGGCCGATTATCGGTGTATCAACTCATTCGGCCGCAGAAGTTGCAGCGGCAGAAGCGCACGGCGCGGATTTTGTTGTTTTTGGTCCTGCTTTTGAAAAAAACGGTGCGGCCAACCGCAATGGTTTGGAACAATTGGCAGCCCTGAGCCGGCGCATGATGCCGGTGTTTGCTTTGGGTGGAATCACTCTCCAAAATGCCGAGCAGTCTCTGGCTGCAGGTGCATCAGGGATTGCGGGCATTCGCATGTTTCAGATGGCAAACGTCGCCGACGTGGTCAAGACGCTGCGCCAACTCCAGCATGTGCGAACCAGTGCTGCCCGTTAGCGCTCCCTGCGTTTGTCGCCGACGATCCAGTGCAGAATCGCCGATACCAGGCTAAGCAGGATAGCGCCGATGATTGCCGCCAACCAGGTACGCACTTCAAAAAGTGACCCCAAAAAGAACGCAGCCACTTTGAGCATGGCCGCATTGATAATGATCAAAAAGAGTCCGAAAGTCAGAATCCACACGGGAAACGTAATAATTCTCAGGAATGTGCCCAAGGTGGCATTTACGAAGCCAATCACGGCAGCGGCGATTAATGCGCCGATGAAGCCGCGAACATAGATGCCAGGAACAAAGTACGCGACAATCAGCAGTGATATGGCGCTGATCAACCAGCGGATCAACAATCTCATGGCCACTCCTTTTCTATGTCCCGATCCAGCTCGCTCGACCGATGATGATCAGTGCGAAGTCCCGCTTTGCTGCACAAAGATGGATTTCGGCAGCATCACATGGACCCCTTTGTTGCCGTCCACCAGTTCGGTGATGTCCACGTCACCAGCGACGCTTGTCAGCATGTAAGCCTCATCACGGCTCAAGTGTTTTTCCGCCACCAGAAAATCAATCATTTCCCGCACAGCAATGCGCGTGGCCTCATACAGTTCCTGATGGAAGCCCATGCTGATGTAATGCGTGGGCGTCTCTGCGCGCGGATATTTCTGGTGCGTGCCTTTGTGCACAATGAATTGCAGCGTACCTTTCAAAGAGGTCTCAAGAGCAGTAATGTCCACTTCGCCATTTCCCTGCCCGACGTGTCCATCGCCGATCTCAAACAGCGCCCCCGGAGCAAATACGGGCAAATACACCGTGGTGCCCGCGACGAGTTCTTTGTTATCCATGTTCCCCGCATGGATTCCCGGAGGAGCGCTGTCAACACGGCCATATTCCGGTGGAGGAGCCACACCCATGCTGCCAAAAAAAGGATGCAGAGGAATCTCAATCCCGGGAGCAAACTTGGCCACCATGCGATCTTTGTCCAGCGGGATGATCTTCATCTTGCGATACGGGAAGTCCTCGGGAAGGAATCCGCGCGTAGGCCCAAAGGCATTGTAAGCATAAGGAATGTCGAGATCGATCTTCTGAATCCGGACCTCGAGCGTGTCTCCCGGCTCAGCCTGTTCAATGTAGACAGGCCCGTTGAGTATGTGCCCGCCCGGCCCTTTGTTCGTCACCTCTTTGTAGATATCACGCAGGCTCTGCTGCACCTGATCTGGCGGGACTCCCGCTTTTTCAAGTCCGGTGGGACTGTTGGTAATGAGAGTGTCGAACGTGACGGTATCTCCCGAGTGAATACGCAATACGGGCTGCGCGGCTGCATCGTAATAACCCCAGGCCACAGTCTTGGGACTGGCAGGCAGCGTGTATGTATGCGGAGTGCCAGCTGGAGTAGCCGATTGTTGTGCAATCGCAGGTACAACAGGCAAGAGCAGAAAAAGAAAGAGCGGACGCATGGTCCTCCTGAAAATTCAGCACGCCATCCTTTCACAACTCTGCATGGCAGGACAAATGGTTTATGCCTGACGGGCTGCTTCAGCACTACCTGCGGAGTACTGTATTTGCCGGATCGAGCAGAAGGTTCTTGGTTCCGGCGGGCGCCGTCAGGCTGAAGCTGGTGGACGGGTCATCGACAAAAACGAACGCGAGAAAACTGGCGTGGCCCTGCCCATTGACGGCATAAACGGGAACGGCTGTGACCATGTGGTTGGCGGCATGGGTTTCGCGCACGACGCAGCGAATCCGCACCTTTGCCCCCGCGGGTGTAATGCGAACGTTCTCCAGCGTGAAATGAGGCACTGCAGTTCCATTGACCCAGCTATCAAAAAACCAATCCAGGTTGTGCTGCCCTTCATAGGCCAAAGATGCCGGCATCACCTTTTCAAAAGCAAGTTCAAGATCATGGGTGGAGATCTTGTGATTGGGCGACTGGGCCAGCAAGCTTTTCAAGGCCGAGAAAAACAGGCGATCATCCTTGCTGCCGCTGGACTCGCGCAGCATGGTGCGGAGCATGTGAATCAGCCAGGTGCCGCGGCCGTAAAGCACGGGCTCATAGGCATTGGGAAATTTTGATGAGGTCAGGCGCATGCCGAGCGTCACCGGCCCCGCATCCGCTAAAGGGCCGTTGGGTGTATCCCGCAGCAGCTGCCCTCGATAGTAGTCGAGCGCCGTTTTCATCGCCGCGGGGTCCTGCTTTTCCAGCATCAACAATGCGCTGTAGTTGGCAAGAGCCTCAATGATCCATTCGTCACGATAGGAGTTCCAGTCAACGGCATCGCCCCACCACTGGTGGGCCGTCTCATGGGTGAGCATGAGCTTGTCCAGAAGCAACTCGATGTATGGATCATGGACGCCCGCCACGCGCCGCTCATCCTGATCAAGAAATGCCATGCTGGAGAGATAGATCAGGCCGGGCCATGACTGACTGAGCAAGCCGGGAAATTGCGTAATCTCCAGCTCGGAGTAAGGAAAAGGGTCAAGTTCGGCGGAAAGAAATTGCACTGTGCTGGCGGCCTGAGCAGCAATCTGATGCACTTCGCGGGCCGGATCAGGATGGAGGCCGGAGCGTGCCTCGCGAGCCGCGAGCGGCTGCTCCACGATTTTTGCGGCGTACGAGTGAATCTGCACTCCAGCAGAGGACGATTCGGCCGTCTCGAATTTTCCCAGGTTAAAGCCGGCGCGAGCGATTGGCTTTTCCGTTACAAAATGCGTGATGCGCCTATGTTGCTTGACGTCCGTGGCCACCTGTTTTCCGGTTGCGACAAGTGACCAATCGTCAGGGTAGCCGAATGTAAGATCGAAATTCGCGAAAGCCGGGCCAGCGCTGGGATACCAGGTTCCACGGGCGCCTACGTAGAGAAGATCTCCTCCGGCGTCAAACATGACCGGGCCGGAATATTTGAAACGCAACCGCACCGGTTTGTCTTTTTCGAGGGGCTGAGGGAAGGCGATGGCAATCAGGTCATCACCCCGGCGCGCCAGGACGCTGCCGCTGATGGCCTGGTTCTGGATAAAGGTGATTTGCTTGTCTTCTACGCGTACATCGCTGATTTTGAGCTCCTGGGAAAGTTCAAGTATGAAGGTCCTCTGCCCGGAGGTGCGAGGAGTAAGTGTGAACCCGGCTTCCGCTGTGAGGTCAGAGGGCGGCTCAGCTTCCGCCTCAATGTGGTAATCAGAGATGTCAAAGCGCGGCGCCATGGCATGTTCCACCCCGTCTTCACCACGCAATGAACGCATGGGGAAGGAACTCCAGACGTTGTAGTAGACCGTGTCTCGCTCAGCGCTGGCCTGGGCGACGCTGATTTGCTCCTGCGCATTGGTGTTGAGATACAGATCAAAAACGCCCAGCGCGCTTCCTCCCACACGAACATGGATGAAGCGCGAAGCTGATTCGCCGGAGTTGGTCAATGCCTGCAGGATGGAAAGAGCGTCTGCCCGGGCCAAATCACGCACCGGCTGCGCCCAGCGGGCGATAAACTCCTGGGCATTTTCGGCAGGGCGAAAACCGGCCCGGAACTCATCCATCATCTTGTCATCCACGAAACGAAAGTACGCAGTGGAGAATCGCTGCTCCAGTACCGCTGAGCCGGTAAACAATGCCAGGGATGTGCGTTCTGCGCGTCCCGGCGGAATCATCAGGACCTCTCCCTGTCCCTCAAAGATTGCACCGGTGATGCGACCATTGACCGCCTGGATGAATGCCAGGGTTCCGTCGCTGAGCGAAATGTGAAGGTCTTCGCGGTCAATGGAAACTTCACGCAGGGTGTACACCTGAGTTGCGTCAAGAACAGGGTTCAGGATGTCACGATAAAGATCAGCGGCATTGGCCGGCGTGGCCGTAGCCTGGCCTTGGGCCCTTATTCCTGCAGGGGCCAGCAAAAGCGCCAGAACTAACACCTTCGTCACTGCGCGGTGCGAGAACTGATTCATATACATGCCATAATGCTCGGGAAACGCGTGCGAACGATTATCCCATTTTGCTGCCTTATCGTCTCAGCCTGCGTCGCCAGACCAGCGCTTGCCCACGCCGACACCATCGTGCTAAAGAGCGGGACGCGCATTGTTGCTGACTCTGTTACTGAAAAAAACGGCCGTGTGGAGTACACCATCGGCGACAATACGCTCACAATTCCTCAATCAATTGTTGTAAGGATCGAACGTGGCGCTGTCAGCGCGGAAAGTGTGTCGCCCTCATCAAAACCGGGCGTGGCGAAGGAAGAACTTCCTCTCATGCGTAAAGAGATGGAGGTCTCTGACGAATTGGTAGCGCGGGTGATTCCTCATGAGGAGGTGGATATCGCCGCTCTGAAAGAAATTGAAAGAGACGGCCCTCCGGAAAGAGCGGCTGCGGCATTCGCTATTGCAGCCGGATTTGAGGACAACAGGAACAATCTGCAGGCCTCCGGCGGATACCTGGAGAGCGCGCTGCACTTCCTTCCCGACAACTCGATCCTGCTGGAGAACTACTCTTCCCTGCTTCTGCGTCTGGGCCGGTATTCTGAAGCTCTCATTTACAGTGAACGTGCCACTCGCGCCAATCCAGAGTCTTCTTATGCCTTTTGGATCCTGGGATACGCTCACTACAAAAATGACCAGAACCGTGAGGCGATTGCAGCTCTGAAGAAGTCGCTTGCGCTTCACAATGACGACAAGGTTCAACAACTGCTGGAACGGGTAGAGCGCGAGTCCCGCACGGAAGCTGATTTTCGTCAGGAAGAGAGCAATCATTTTACGCTCCGTTATGAAGGCTCCCAGGTCAACAGCGCTCTGCGGCAGCAGATTCTTGACACCCTGGAAGCGAGCTACAACAAACTCCAGAATGACCTGGGCGCTACGCCCAGGAATATTTATGTTTCGCTCTACACGGACGAAGCTTTCTTTGATGTGACGCAGGCGCCTGCATGGTCGGCGGCGCTGAATGACGGCAAGATTCGCATTCCCATTTCCGGCGTGAGCAGCGTTACACCTGAACTGGAGCGCGTGCTACGGCATGAACTCACGCATTCATTCGTGGCCCAGATTGCTCATGGCCGCGCGCCGCAGTGGCTGAATGAGGGCATTGCCGAGCTTGAACAGGGCGCCAACACCACATCTTTCGGCGCCACGCTCGCCAATCTCTATAGTTCAGGTCACCAGGTGCCGCTGAATCTGCTGGAAGGAGATTTTGACAAATTGGAAAAGCCTGAGGCCATAGTGGCGTATGCGGAAAGCCTCGCTTCAGTGGAGTATATCTCGTCCACTTATGGAATCAGCGA